>NZ_JAUBSA010000072.1:0-29295 GCF_036702115.1 Microcoleus sp. LAD1_D5
ATTTTAAACCATCCTAATCTTTCTTCAGTCTTGTCTTATGGTACTTTGGCTGCTTAAAAACTGTCCGGAGTATTGATCTTTAGCACTTAAAGGCATAGAGGTTGTTCTCACAGAAGGTGGTATTCCCCTTGTCCGTTTAGCGCCGATCGCATCCCCAACTAAGCAGCGTACAGCGGGATTGCACGCAGGAGCAATCTGGACAAGTAATGATTTTGATGAACCGTTACCAGACGAATTTTGGACAGGGAATCTATGAAACTACTGCTGGATACTCATACATTATTCCTTCTTCCTTCTTCCTTCAATCCGTTACATCTCACATCTTGCACCATTCTCAAGAACAGGCAAGATGCCTGTTCCACAAGAAAATTTATCTCTTGTGGAACAGGCATCTTGCCTGTTCCTAAGCAAGTAATTGAGAATGGTGCAACATCTCAGTTACATCGGTTACATCCGTGGAGCGAATCCGTTGCTAAACTTCCTTCTTCCTACCATCGATAATACCGATAAGGATCGTCCCCATTCTCAAAATCCGTTCTGTAATCCCAGTGATAAAACTCCCGACTCGCACCGTTAAACACAGATTCATCTGCCTTAAAACTTGCCCCTAAATTAGCCAAAATCTGAGCATTTGCCCTGGTTTGCCGCCAGCGAGTAAAACGCAAATAAGTCTTAGTATCAGCATTCAAACTGTCCGGTTCAATCTGAGAAAAAATCGCCACACCCTTGCCAACTTTTACCCGACTTAACAAACCGTCAGCGCCGACTTCTCCCCCAGACTTAATTAACCAAGTATCATAAAAAGAGCGCGATCGCAAATCTGAAGCACTAACCCCCTTCACCTCATCCCAACTCGGAACCGCCAGCGAACCCCCAAAATCCTGCGCTTGCTGCAAACCCACGCCCAAACCCGCAACAGGCAGTTGACGTGGCAAGAAAAACGCCTTCCCACCAGCATTCAAATAACCGCGCAAATCTGCATCTTTCAGATTCGCTTCTCTCCCCACAATGACCAAACCAACATCATTAGAAAGCGAACTAGCGCGCTGATAAATTACCCCCAAACTGTCCAACTTTTGGGCATCTTCATCTCCCCCTATTAAAACCACTTTATCCGGCTTTCCAAGTACCGTAGAATTCCTGCCGTAACTCACAATTTGTTGCACTAATTGCGCCGCCCCAGCATCTACAGAATAATGGTCTTCCAAATCCAACTCGTTTAAAATCAGCCGCCCTTTTCCGTAATCCAATTCCATCAGCGGCGAATAAGCTAAATCAAACTCAGATTCCAAAATGGGGCGCCAACCGCTGCGGTGCGGCTTCTCAATAGAAGCGCTACTGACACCGCCACGATTTCCCCAACGCCAGCCGTACCAAGGTTTATTGGCCGGACTCAAATTAGGGCCAGTTTGGATTGTATCTGGATAAGCTTCAAGCAGCGTGCTTTCCCCCGCCCAATCCCGCAAATCTTCACTGTCTAAACCGCTAATTGCGGGATGGTTGCTATCAACTGGATAAGCGCGGCGGCTGACGTGGGCAGCAACTCGGAAACCTGTATTTTTCAGCCAGTCCCTGCGCTGAGGAAACACCATTACTTTGCCGCCGTTTCGTACAAAAATTTCTAAACTTCCCGGCAATTTTTCCCCACTCGAAAACGCTTCTCTACCGATAATTAATAGCGATGAAACTTGCGAACCATTCCACGGTACAAGCTGATAACCTAATTGTTTTAACATTGCCGATGTTTTGCCCGCTGGATCGAAAATTGTCAGCGAATCTTTGATGTTGGCTTGATTGGCAAAAACGCGGAAAGCAAATGTATCAGAATGCGATCGCTCGCCCACCCGTGCGGTCAAGCGAATTTCGCCGTCAGCCTTGCTAGAAATGGTATTTGGCAATTTTACGTCTATTGGGAAAAACAGGGTTCCTGCCGGAGCAATTTTCCCTTTTCCATCGCCTTGTTTTACCTCTTTCCCCCCCACCAAAACCCGCCAATTAAACGAAAATTCTTGTGGCGCCCGCGTATCGTTAATTAACACTACTTGCTTTGCCAGTTTTCCGCCCACAAACAAATTGTGATCTTTCGCAGTAAAAACCGGGCTCGCACCAGCAATCCAAGCCAAAGTCGAGCTATTATTCTTCATAATTGCCTCGCCCCCAGGATGAACAGTGTAAGCTTCGGGCTGCAAATAATTCAAACGATGATTCGAGACTTGCTTCAAATAAACTCCGCGGCGACCAGGTTGAAATCCCCCAATATCCACCTTTTTTCTGCCAGCCTCGGAAATTTCCCAACCGTGTCCGTCATTCCAAGGAACCATCCCCCCAGACATTCCAAAAGTCCGCCAACTCCGCCAAGTATTTGTACTGAATAACTGCTGCAACTTTTGAAAAGCTGGTGCAAAATCTAACTCTTTTTTACCATGCCAGCTTTGATACTCCTGACCCTTGACAAATTGCTCGCGAATTTTAGCTTTATAAGTGGCAGTTTCCAACTCGTAAGCCTGCTTGCCCAAATAAATTGCTGCAAACTCAGTCATCCAAGGTTCGCTGACAATTACCTGACCAAAACCTTTGCGGTTCCGCATCATCGTTGCGTGCAGAGGAGTCCCAAACTCGACTGCCATGTAGGGCATTTCCCCGGTTTTGGTCCACTCAGAAATCCACTCTTCCCGTTCTTGCAAGGGAATCATATTTAAATAAGTATTCACCCCATAAACATCGCCGAAGTTGGCGCCGTGGTGTACCATCACAGGTCTGGTTGGGTCTGCCGATTTAATCGCAGCTAAAGCGTCATTTCCTGGGGGAGTGTTGGCCCGCACACGCTCGTTTTCCGACGGACTGATAGTTCCTTCTATTTTTATTTTGCCGATGCGACGGGGATTTAGGTCGTCAGCGTTGGCGAAAAAATTAGGACTTGTCGCCCACATTAATACTGATGGATGATTGCGGTAGCGGCGCAGTTCTGTCACCATTAGGGCTTTCCAGCGGTCGTTCCACTGGCGGTTCTTCCACCTGCCGTTCCAAGCCAGAGGAGTAATGTCTAAAGCGGGAGCCATAATTGGAAAACCTTTGAGGTCTGCTCTTTCGGAAAATAACTCTCGGAAGTTCCATCTACCCCGTTCGTCGTGATTCCAAGGCCACATTTCTGTTATGTTAAAACCGGCTTTTACATAGCTGTCAATTAGTCTGTCAGAAACTTCTACTGTCCCGCCTTCCCAAGAATCGGAGTGCATATTTGGTCGCAGCCGCAATTCGGTTCCGTTTAAGAAAAATTTGCGCCCTTCTATCCAAAATTCGCGGAAGCCAAAAGGTTGGTCGTATTGCGTGTTAACGCCGCTGCCTTTTACTTCTAATTTCAGGGTGTAGAGGTTTGGTTTGCCGACATCCCAAAGACGGGGATTTGGCCAATTCCACTGGACTTGTACGGTTTGAATTGGTTTAGCTTGAACCTCGGCAGTTCCGGTAAATTTTTGTTCTACTTTGCCTTTTTCGTCGAGCATTTGCGCGATTAGTTCAACTTGACCTTTTTGGGCAACGTCTTTGAGTTCTACATCTAATTTAATTTGCTTTTGTCTGGTGGAAGTTTGGACGAATAAATCGCTAATTAGCGGGCCTGGGGGAACGCTGAAAACCCGCACTTCGCCGATGATTCCCCGCGATTGCAAGTTGGATTTTTCTCTGTAGATTTCTGTGGAGTCCATGATGACGGCTTTTTCCTTTTCGTCGGATACTGCCACGACTAAAATAGATAGGGTGTTTTGACCTGGTTTTGCTTTTTTAGTAATTTCAATAGTGCCGTAGGGCGATGCGATTTGACCGCAGTTAATGCCGTTGACAAAGATGACTGCATCGGTGCTGACTCTGGCTAAGTCGATAAAGATTCGACGGTTTGTCCAGTCGCGGGGAATGTCTATATTTCTCTGATACCAAGCTTTTGATAGTTGTTTACTGTTGAAGTTTTCCCAATCTTTGCCCCTGCCACGAGTGATGATTCCGGGTACGGATTGGTTTGTTTCTTGTTGCCAGTCTCCGGGCACCGAGATGGAACCCCAACTTGGGGAGAGGGGAGGGGTTTGGGGGTTGCCAACTGCGGGAACAAATTGCCAAGTTCCGTTAAGATAAATTTGGTCGCGTTTGTTGTCGATCGCCCCGACGGCCGCGATGGTAAGATTGGGGAAGCCGATCGATATCGCTGAGTTGCTGGCTGAGTAGGGATTTTGCAGCGCATAACCGATGAATCCAAAAAGGGTGGCGGCTGCGAAAAATAATCCGATAATTTTTGCCAGCTTGTAATTCACTTTAAATTGCTCCCAAAAATTAGATGCTCCAATTTGTCCCTTAATCTATGATAGCAGTTGCTCCAGCACCAATCCCGCAGCCAATCTGTCTCTGGGAAGATGGCATCCTGCCGACAAATGTGGTTTCGTAAAAAAAAATAGATACTTAGTTTTAAGTTAGTTTTCACAGGGTTGTTTCATCGACATAAGCAATAGCGCGATCGCGCCATGGCTACAGGTCAACAAAAATGAGTCGCTTTCAGGTCTGGCCCTTACCCATTAAATCTTACAGCATTGCTACATTTAGCGCCGGCATGGCATTACTGCTGACCACTATGTTACTGTTGGCACTCACGGCAACTCCTACAATCTTCTTACTTTTTGGGGCTGCAATGGTTAGCGCTTGGTATGCTGGCTTAAAGTCCACAGAAAAAAAACTAGAAATAGAACGTAAGATTATTTCAAAAGCAATTGAGACGACGGCTTGCTTGATTGTAGTTCTCGACAGCCAAGGACGGATTGTCCGGTTTAACCAAGCTTGCGAAAAAACTACAGGCTACTCGACAGCAGAAGTGGTCAATAAATATGTTTGGGATTTGTTCTTAATTCCCGAAGAAATAGAGCCAGTTAAAACCGTTTTTGCCAAGCTCAAGGTCGAAAATTTTCACAGCGAATATCAAAACTATTGGCGCACTAAAAATGGGGATAAGCGCTTAATTTCTTGGTCGAATACTGTGACGACCGATGGCAAGGGTTTGGTAGAATATGTGATAGGAACGGGGATCGATATTACTGACCGCAAAGCAGCAGAAATAGCCCTGACCTTATCCTACACTAAGCTAGAAAGCCGCGTCAAACAGCGAACAGCAGAACTGACAGTAGCTAAAGAAGCACTGCAAGCTCAAGAAGAACGATTTCGCTGTTTAAGTTCCTGTTCGCCAGTCGGCATCTTTATGGCAGATTTTGAGGGGCGTTACACCTATGCAAACCCTCGCTGTCAGGCTATTTGTGGCTTAAGTTTGACAGAACTTTTAGGAGAAGGTTGGGAAAATTGCATTCACCCGGAAGACTGCGATCGCGTATTGGTTCGATGGCTGGATTATACTCGGCAAGGTGGGGAATATGCGATCGAGTATCGCCTGCAAACACCAGAGGGAATTGTTCGCTGGATTAACGTTTGTTCGTCGCCGATGTTCTCCGACTCCGGCGAACTCATCGGGTATGTGGGCACGGTGAGAGATGTCACCGAAAGACAACAAGCGCAAGCAGCTTTAGCAAGCAGCGAACAGCAACTGAGAAGGCTGCTAGAAAATACGCCAGACATCATTATCCGCACGGACAAAGAACTGCGTTATATGTATGTCAATCAAGCAGTTGAAAGAAGCCAAGGAAAACCGCTTTCATTCTTCCTGGGTAAAACCAGTCAAGAAATAGGAATGCCGCCGGAACTGTGCCAGATGTGGGATGAAACCCTGCATAAAGTGTTAGAAACAGGTCAAGAAGAAATTCTAGAATTTCAGGCTTTATCAATCAACGGCCTCCGAAGTTATCAATCCCGCGTAGTTCCAGAATTGGACAAAGACGGCGTAACAGAATCAGCCTTAATTGTCGCCCGCGATATTACAGAAATAAAACTTGCAGAAACTCAAAGATTGCAGTTAACAATCGAGCAAACAGCGAGGGAACAAGCGGAAATAGAACAGCAGCGATCGGCATTTTTAGCAGAAGTCAGCAAAATGCTGGCTGATGCGTTTGACGGGGAAACGGCGCTGCAAAAGGTAGCAGAATTAGCAATAAATTCGATCGCCGACGGGTGCTGCATTCATTTGACCGAAACCGACTCAAAAGTGCGCCAAGTCGCGGCAGCCCACGCAGAAGCCTCTATAGTTGATAGTCTGAATAACTTGAGAATCCGCAGTTTGATCGCCGAAAATGCTGTTAACGGCTATCCCCTGGTAATCCGCAGCGGAAAATCCGAACTAATTGCCGAAGTGGATGAAGAAATTTTAGCAGCAGGAGCCGAAAATGCAGCAGAAATGGAAATATTGCGATCGCTCAATATCGGATCTCACGCTTGCGTACCACTGAAGGCCCGCGGGCGGGTAATGGGTTCCATCACTTGCTTTACCTCGAAGTTGGGCCGCCGCTACAGTACAGAAGACATGGCAATGCTAGAAGATTTAGCATACCGCGTGGCGATCGCCCTCGACAACGCCAGACTTTACGATGAAGCGCAGCAAGCACTATCTCAAACATCGCAATCCTTCGCCTTAATTGACTCGCTATTAGAAGCATCTCCCCTAGCGATTTGCTTTCTTGATCGCGAAATGCGCTTCATCCGTATCAATCAAGTATTAGCAGAACTCCACGGTTTGCCGGCCGAACACCATCTCGGCCAAGACTTTCGCCAATTGTTGCCAGAATGCGCCGCCAAATTTGCACCCATAATTCAGCAAGTTTTAGAAACCGGTCAGCCTGTTTTAAACTTAGAAATGAGCGGCGAACCTGATGGGAAACCGGGATATTTCGGTTACTGGCTCGCCAACTACTACCCAGTGAAAAATGAAAGGGAAGAAATAATCGGAGTCGGCCTAATTATCACAGATATTACCGTAGCCAAACAAACAGAATTAGCATTGCGGGAAAGCGAAATGCGCTTCCGCAGCGTGGTAGAATCTAACATGATCGGCATCGGTTTCTGGGATGTCAGCGGCGAAGTTACGGACGCTAACGACGCCTTGCTGGAAATGATCGGATATACAAGGGAAGACTTAGTTTCAAGACAGATCCGCTGGCTCGAACTCACCGCGCCGGAATATCTAGAACTCGATCGCATCGCCGTCGCGCAAGTCGCAGAATTCGGAAGTTGCGCGCCTTTTGAAAAAGAATACCTCCGCAAAGACGGCACGCGCTTCCCAGTTTTAGTCGGCGGCGGACACTTCCAAGAATGCAAAGACAAAGGAGCATTCTTCGTGCTCGATATCACCGATCGCAAACAAGCCCAAAATCAACTTCGAGAAAACGAAATACGCATTCGCCGCCAACTAGCAGAACTCGACTTAGTTTACAACACCACACCGGTCGGGCTGTGCTTTGTCGATACCAATTTGCGCTACATCCGCATCAACGAATGCCTCGCTCAGATCGACGGCCGCACGATCGCAGATCACCTCGGGCGCACAGTCAGTGAAGCGAGCCCGGAAATGGCCGATGTGGTAGAGCCGATTTACCGCCAAGTGCTGGCGACGCAAACCCCCGTGCTCGACTTGGAAATTAAGGCCGAAACCAAGCAACAGCCGGGAGTTTTGCGGGATTGGCAAATCAGCTTTTACCCCGTGATCGATGAATCGGGAACGCTGTTGGGAGTCAGCACCGTGGTTGCCGAAATCACCGATCGCAACCAAGCAAAACGGGTAATGCAGCAAAGCGAAGCCATATTCCGGCGGCTGTTCGAGTCAAATATTTTTGGAGTCGCGATCGGCGATTTTAGCGGCCGCATCGCCTACGCCAACCAATCCCTGCTCAACATGGTCGGCTACACCCGCTCAGACTTGCTCTCAGGTCAAATGCGGTGGGACAGAATGACCCCCCCCGAATACCTCCACCTCGACGCCTTAGCGGCGCAAGAACTGCGGGCTAAGGGAGTCGCAACTCCTTTCAAGAAAGAGTATATCCGCAAAGATGGCAGCCGCGTGCCGCTTCTGATGGGCGGGACGACTCTGAACCCGGACGATCGCGAACCAGAGACGATCGTCGCATTTTACATCGACTTAACCGAGATCTCGCGGGTGGAAGCAGAACTCAAAAACAATCAAGAACGGCTGCAAATCGCTCAGCAAGCAGGCAAAATCGGAACTTTTGAATTGAACATCCAAACCTGCGAGGTCGCCTGTACGCCGGAGTTAGAGGTTTTGTACGGGCTGCCTGTCGGCAGTTTAGACAGCTATCAAAGTTGGGCCCAAAGGGTGCATCCAGACGATCGCGCTGTTACCGAAAAGCAGGTGCAGGCTGCGGTGGCGTCCGGGGAGGAATTAAACATTGAGTTCCGCATCTGCCGCCCGGACAAAAGCGTGGGCTGGATTGCTTGCAGGGCTAAGGTGTTTCCCGACGATCGCGGTTTGCCTTGGCGGATGATCGGGGTGAACGTCGATATCAGCGATCGCAAACAAGCAGAAGCAGCGCGATCGCACATCAATCAAACTTTAGAAGCCTTGATTCAGGCTTGTCCTCTGTCAATTACCGTTTTCAGTGCCGAGGACGGCACTGTGAAAATGTGGAACCCAGCCGCCGAAAGGATTTTTGGCTGGCCCGAATCAGAGGCGGTAGGTCAATTTGTGCCCAGCATTCCCCCAGACAAGCGGGAGGAATTCATGGCGAACTTGGAAGGAATTCGCGAAGGAAACCCGCTCGCCGGAATGGAAACCCAGCGCCAAAGGAAAGACGGCACTTCGATCGACCTCGCTGTGTGGGCAACTCCAGTCCGCGACAGCAACGGCAACATCAACTGTATGTCGATCGTCGCCGACATCAGCGATCGCAAGCAAATCGAAGCACAACGCGCTCAGTTGCTCGATCGCGAACAAGCCGCGCGCGCCCAAGCAGAAGCCATCAACGGCCTGAAAGACGAGTTTCTAGCCACTCTTTCCCACGAACTCCGCACGCCTATAAATGTGATTTTGGGGTGGGCGCAGAGGCTGCGCGGCCTCCCGTACACGGAAGATGATTTAGCTTGCGGTTTGGAGGCGATCGAGCGTCAGTCGAGGGTGCAGGTGCAGCTAGTGGAAGATTTGCTCGACGTTTCCCGGATTATTCAAGGCAAGCTGGATCTGAAACCCGGCTGGTTGATCCTGAGAAAGACGATCGAGGTTGCTCTGAATTCAGTTCGTTTCGCCGCCGAGGCCAAGTCTGTCAACGTTTCCTCAGAATTTGACCCCGCAGTCGGCTTGATGTGGGGCGACGCCCAGAGGTTGCAGCAGATAGTGTCGAATTTGCTGACTAACGCCGTGAAATTTACGCCTTCGGGGGGAACTGTGGAAGTGCGGTTGTCTGCGCTAGCTGTTAACGATTCCCCATACTTCAGCTATCCTCAGCACGAGTTCCCACTTCCCAATTGCGTGCAAATTACTGTCAGCGATACCGGAAAGGGCATTTCCAAAGAGTTTCTACCCTACGTGTTCGATCGCTTCCGACAAGCAGACGGCTCGCTTACTAGGGATGACAGCGGTTTGGGACTGGGATTGGCGATTGTCCGGCACTTGGTGGAACTCCACGGCGGCACAGTGACTGCGGAAAGTCCGGGTAAAAACAAGGGTGCGACATTTACAGTGAAACTGCCACTCAAGAAGCAGCGTCGGAGTAAGCAGCGGCAGTTGACGGAGGAAAGCAAATTCCCTCAAATCCGTCCCGGTATTTTGGCTGGCTTAAAGGTGTTGGTAGTTGACGACGAACCCGACAACCGCCAGTTTTTGATTGTTGCGGTTGAACAGTTGGGGGCGACGGCGACTGCGGCTGCTTCGGCTGCGGAGGCGATCGACATTTTACAGCAGTCGCCACCGGATATTTTAGTCAGCGATATCGGTATGCCCGTTGAGGACGGCTACTCGCTGATCCGCAAAGTGCGATCGTCCGCATCCGACAAAATCAAGCGCTTGCCGGCTGTGGCGCTGACAGCTTATGCTAGCGAACAAGACCGCGATCGGGCGATCGCCGCCGGTTACAACGAACACTTAACAAAGCCGATCGAAACCGCTCTATTCGCCGCCGTTTTAGCCAAGTTAAAAAATTTGCATTAGGGCGATCGGGTTCGATGAACGCACAAATCCTATCATTTCCGTTTGAAGAGGATTTGTATGATGTTAAATCTTGTAGGGGCTGGTTCACCAATAATAATTGCCCATAATCAACAATATAATAAACCCGCCCCCGCTGGCGACAATTCCCATGCTACCTGAGATGTTGCACCCATGTCAATAAGGGGTTTTTGGGTGGGTTGGGGCGGGTTTATTTAACCTGTCTGCAACTTTTAAAGCTATTGGTGAACCCGTCCCTACAGGTTCCACACGAATGGTGCAACATCTCAGATGATACCGGACATAATATAACGTCTACATTTTGGCTGGTGAAACTATCGAAATAGAGATTTATCCTAACGGGCAATGGAGATACTCTGATGAACACACCTAATTTTCAAACTATGAGCAGAAAGGAATTGCGAGCTTACGTACTTGCTCACCGAGAAGATAATGAGGCTTTCTATGCTTTTGTCGATCGGCTGCATGAATCTGTAGCCGTAACAGAGGCAGCAGTTGTTAAATGGTTGCACTTCCAGCACCCGAATCAAACTATTAATAAACTTTCCGAAAGCTACTCTAGCTTGACTTTGACAGATTCAGAGGCAAATCAAACAGAAGTTAAAATTCAAAATATGGGCAGTTCTCTGCCCACCAATAAGCCATTTATAGAGCTTTTAATTAACGACACGATCGCCGAGAGACACAAAGAAATTAGAAAAGTTATCACAGTTTTTGTAAGTAAAAATGAATCAAATGCCAAACAGCTAGAAACAGAACTGACAGAAGCAAATTTTGACAGCAGGGCCCAATCTTCGCTGGTAGTTGGCTATATTGAACCCGGAGGAACATTTCAGAGCCTGTAGGGCGCGCCAATTGCCGGGGGTAAAGGCAGACTATAGCAGTTAAAATTCGATTATCAGCGCAATTGGTTCACACCCATGCCCATTTATCCCCTCAACCGCCCAGTCGCCAAACTTTTCAGCAAGCTTCCCCTGCGAGGGGTTCTGATTGTTGCGTTTGTTTTGCAAACAGTCAGCGCCGTCGGGCTAGTGGGCTTTCTTTCTTTCAAAAGTGGTCAGGAATCAGTCGAGGATGTAGCGCATCAGTTAATCGAACAAGTAGGAGAGCGAATTAGCGATCGCCTCACCGATAATAATGGACTGTCGGCAATCAATACCTTTCTGGCTAGGCTGCACTTCTCGGCATCGGGACAAACTTTTATTATGGATCGATCGGGCAATCTGATTGCCACATCCACACTAGAAAAATCCTTGGTGACGCCAGCAAAAAAGCAACCGACGCCATTGCTAGCCACCAGCAGCAAGGATGCCCGAACGCGAGATATTGCTCGACAACTCGCCAACCGATTTGACAACTTTCGCACCCTGCAAACAACCCAGCGATTTACCCTGGGGAGCAAGGGCGATGGCGTCCCGCCGCGCAAGCTACGGCAGTTTGTCCGCGTCACTCCCTATCGAGATGTCCGTGGCTTGGATTGGTTGATTGTGGTGGTGGTGCCAGAGTCTGATTTCATGGCTCCGATTCAAGCAAATACGCGCAATACATTGTGGTTATTGGCCGCTACACTGCCGCTGGCGATCGCGATCGGATTGTTGACTTCCCGTTGGGTGACAAAGCCAATTATGCGCTTGAATACCGCCGCCAAAAATGTTGCAAAAGGAGAATGGGATCAACCTTTAGAAATTAAACGCTTGGATGAAGTTGGAGAACTCGCCAATTCCTTCAATCTTATGGCAGTGCAACTGCAACAGGCTTTTGCAGACCAAAAATCTTTAAATGAAGCTTTAGCGCACAGCGAGAGCCAACTCCAGCAATTTATCGAAGCCATACCTGCGGGAGTATCTATCCACGATGCCTCGGGTAAAGTCGTGTACTTCAACGAAACTGCCAAGCATTGGCTCGGCGTAGAAACTATCCCCGATGCGACTTTAGAAGAAGCAGTAGAAGTTTATCAAATGTACCGCCAAAACCAGCCGTATCCAATTGAAGAACTGCCTGCATTCCGAGCACTGCGCGGCGAAACGGTATTCCTTGAAGATATAGAACTTTATCGAGATGGGAAATTTATTCCTTTTGAGGTGCGCGCCACACCCATTTTCGACGAAGGCGGAAACATTATTTATGCCATCATTGCTTTTTCTAACATCGCACAGCGCAAACAATATGAAAAAATATTAACTGACTACAATCGCACTTTAGAAGCCGAAGTTGCCGAACGTACCTGCGCCTTAGCTCGTGCTAGCGAACTATTACAATATGAAATGGCCGATCGCAAATTGCTCGAACACAAACTTTACACTTCGGCCGAGCAAGTTGTAAAAATATTTGAGTCGATAACGGATGTTGTATTGATTTTTAACCAGACCGCAAAAAGCATCCAAATTATACCTACAAAGGGGATTTCTCAATACAACTATCAGACTAATCAGAGCGACTCCATCATCGAACAATTATTTCACGAGGAAGCCGAGGAGATTTATTTCACTCAAGTTCAACAGGCATTGGAAACCCAACAAACTATTAGTTTTGATTACAGTCTGCGGATTAATAACAAAGAAGTTTGGTTTGCTGCTAAAATTTCGCCGCTGTCGGATAGCTCTGCGGTTTGGGTAGCGCGCGACATTAGCGATCGCCAGTTTGCCGAAGCCCGACTGCTCGAAGCCCAAAAAATTGCCCGTATTGGCAGTTGGGAACACGATATCGCCACAAAAACCACTACTTGGAGCGAGGAACTCTATCGCATTTACGATCTCGATCCGACTCAAAAACCGCTGCCAACCGAACAATTAATCGAGCATTTTCATCCAGAAGATCGATCGCGCTATGTCAAAATGGTTCGCGATCAAGCTATGTCGGGGCAAAGCTTTGAAATTGATCTGCGGCTAATCCGAAGAGATGGCTCGCTCAGTTACATTGAAGTCAGAGGGAAACCGGTTTATGATAAAAAAGGCGAGTTGATCCGTTTGTTCGGCACTGTCTTGGATATTAGCGAGCGCAAACAAGCCGAGTCAGCTTTGCGAGAAAGCGCCCAGGGAGAACAAGCCATCGCGCGATCGATCGAGCGCATCCGTCAATCCTTAGATATTGACACAATATTCAAAACCACCACCTCTGAACTGCGACAAACCCTAAAATGCGATCGTGTCGGTATCTATCGTTTTAATCCTGATTGGAGCGGGGAATTTGTTGCCGAATCAATGGCTCCCGGCTGGATATCTCTGATGCAACAACCCGACGATAGTAATGTGCCCAACACTCTCGTCGAACACTCTAGCTGTACCGTGAAAACTATGCAAGCCGGCGGTACACCAGTGCTGGATACCTATCTACAAAAAAATCAAGGCGGTATGTACGCTAGAGGCGTTCCTTACCGCATAATTGAAGACATCTACAGCGCTGGGTTGAGTCCTTGTTACATAGAACTGTTAAAACAATTTCAAGCTAGAGCCTACGTTATTTTCCCCATATTTTGTGGCAGTCAACTTTGGGGTTTGCTCGCCAGCTATCAAAATTCTGAACCCCGCACTTGGCGCGAAGCAGAAATCAATATTGGGCTGCAAATTAGCACTCAATTGGGAGTCGCCTTACAACAAGCTCAATTGCTCGAAGCCACTCAACAGCAAGCAGTACAGCTTCAACAAGCCGCCTGGGCCGCAGAAGCAGCCAACCTCGCCAAAAGCACTTTCCTGGCAAATATGAGCCACGAACTCCGCACCCCGCTAAACGCAATTCTAGGCTTCTCCCAATTGATGCAGCGCTCTACCAACCTCACTCGCGAACAACAGGAAAATATCCGTATCATCAACCGCAGCGGAGAACACTTGCTCGCTCTAATTAATCAAATATTAGATTTAGCCAAAATAGAGGCGGGACGCATTACAATCAACCCAACAGACTTTAAATTAAGCAACCTGCTGAACGATTTGGAAGAGATGTTTCAACTCCAGGCAAGGGAGCAGCAATTGCAGTTAATATTGGACTGCTCTAGCGAAGTTCCCGAATACGTGCAAACCGATCAACTTAAGTTGCGCCAAGTTTTAATCAATCTCCTCTCTAACGCCATTAAATTTACGAAAGAAGGAGAGATTAGGGTAAGAGTAAGTGCGGTTAGGGAGGGTGAAGCTCAGCAATTACCAATCAGTAATTACCAATTACATTTTGAAATAGAAGACACTGGCTCCGGCATAGCTGCTGATGAGTTAGATAAACTTTTTCAAGCCTTTGTGCAAACCAAAACAGGAACAAAATCTCAGCAAGGAACAGGCTTGGGACTGGCTATCAGCCAACAGTTTATCAACCTGATGGGTGGCGTGATTACTGTACGCAGTGAAGTAGGACGCGGCACAACCTTCGCGTTTGATATCCCCGTCAGCGTCGTGGATACCCCGGCGACTCAACCCGTACAGCCACTGCGTCGGGTGATAGCGCTGGAACGCAACCAGCCACGCTATCGTATTTTGATTGTGGACGATCGATCAGACAACCGCCAACTGCTGATCAAAGTGCTCGCTGTCTTTGACTTTGAACTCAAAGAAGCCAGCAACGGCATAGAAGCTATGGAAGTGTGGTCGAGTTTTGAACCACACTTAATTTTTATGGATATGTGGATGCCCGTGATGGATGGACATGAAGCAACGAAACGCATTAAGGCCACCGTTAAAGGTCAAGCTACCGCAATTATTGCCGTGAGTGCGGGTAACGCCGAGGAAGCGCCAACCCTTACTGTATCAGATGATTGCGATGACTTTATCCACAAACCCTTTCGAGATACAGAAATTTTTGCCACCCTGCACAAACACCTGGGAGTGCGTTACATCTACGGTGAACCGGAGAGTGTTCCCGAGTCAACTCAAATTGAGGCTCCGACTCCAGAGACTCTTGCAGCTTTACCCGCAGATTGGCTGGCAGCTTTAGAGAAAGCCACAATAGAGTGCGATTTAGAGTTAATTCTGATCCACATTGAGCAAATTCGCGATCGCAATGACGCTTTAGCTAGTGCTCTAGCGGCATTGGCTAACGAGTTTCAGTTCAATCAAATACTAGCTCTCATCCATCCCGAACCAAAATAATAAGGATATGAGATAGGTTTGTAGTGAGTACGATCGTCCTCATAAAACCCGATCGGGCGATCGTACTCACTACAAACTTATAAAGGTTATTTTACCGAACTAGATATGAATTACGAACCAACTCCCGTCTTAAAAGGGAATATTTTAATTGTTGATGATATTCCGGCTAATTTGCAACTTTTAGCTCAAATACTCTCGCAGCAAGGGTACAAAACACGCACCGCACCCGACGGCAAACTAGCGCTGCGGTCGATCGAATTAACTCCTCCTGACTTGATTTTGCTCGACATCATGATGCCCGGTATGGACGGCTACCAAGTCTGCCAAGCATTGAAAGCTTCTCCCACAACCAAGGATATTCCAGTTATTTTTATCAGTGCTTTGAATGAAGTATTAGATAAAATCAAAGCCTTTGAAGTTGGTGGTATAGATTATATCACCAAACCGTTTCACGAACAAGAAGTTTTGGCCCGCGTTTCAAATCAACTTGTGCAGCGGCAGTTGTTCCAACAAACACAATCCTATGCCAAGGAACTCGAACAAACCGTAACTGAACTCAAAAAGACTCAAGCTCAGTTAATACAGAAGGAAAAAATGGCTTCTTTAGGTCAGCTAGCGGCAGGAATTGCTCACGAAATCAACAATCCCGTCAGCTTTATCTACGGCAATATTTCTCTAGCGGCGGAGTATGCACGAGATTTGCTTCGCCTCGTCGAATTGTACCGACATTACTACCCCCACCCCGTTGCAGAAATTATCGGCGAATTGGACGAGATTCAACTCGAATTCATCGCAGAGGATTATCCAAAACTGCTGAATTCGATGACAGAGGGTGCTTCTCGGATTAGCGAAATTGTGATGTCTTTGCGGAACTTCTCCCGCCTTGGCGAACAAAAGTACAAGCGAGTAGATATTCATGAAGGCATTGACAATACTTTAGTTATTTTGCAACACAGACTGAAAGGATCACAAAAAGCCGGTGAGATTGAGGTCATTAAACACTACAGTCAACTGCCAAAAGTCACCTGTTACGCGAGTGAGTTAAATCAAGTGTTCATGAACGTGCTAAGTAATGCTATCGATGCCCTGGAAACTCAACCTTCTCCCCGAAAAATTACCATCAGCACTTCAGTAAGTTTTGAGTTAGAAGCTGCGCTGCACAATCAAGATTCAATATTAGCCACTCAAAAAAATCAATCCGTTGTGATTTTAATTTCCGATAACGGTTGTGGGATGAGTGAGGAAGTGCGCCACCAGATATTTGACCCATTTTTTACTACGAAACCTGTAGGCCGCGGTACTGGATTAGGGTTGGCCATCAGTCACGATATTGTAGTGGAAAAACATCGAGGTCAAATCAGTTGTATTTCTGCTCCGGGCCGAGGAACTGAGTTAATTTTGCAGATTCCGATATCTGTTAAATGTTAACTGTTAAAATGTTAACAGACGGGATAATATATCAGAAACATTGTAGCCGAGCATCTGTAGGGAGACTGCATTGCCGTGTCCGGCGCGGAGATTATGGAAACGGCAATGGCTATTGGTGTTCACTTAAGGTAAAACCGATAGTCCGTCAGTCCGTCAGGGGTTGAAACCCCTGCCTCAAAGCGAAAGTCCTCTAAAAGAGGACTAATAAATTATTCAGTCCTCTTTTAGAGGACTTTCGCTATTAGACAGGGAATTCATTCCCTGGCGGACTGCCGGGTGAGCGGTATTTACTTTAAATCCAGCAATCCGCTAGTTTTTAGCTTGGGATTAAACCGGATTTCTTCAGTTACGCCGCGAGCTTTCAGCAGCGAAAAAATTTCATTTTCCACCCGCCGCGCGACATTTTTTAACAATTTATCTTTGGCGATTTCATCGGCGAAGATACCTTCATAATTTGCTGTTTCTTGGGCAGTCATCACAGTTTTGGTGTCGATGGGATCGTTCCACTTGGCAGCCTCTACACCATTGCCTTGGGGCTGCGAACCGTTTTCCGCAATCCAACTTGATCGAATGCTTTCTAGAATAGTGCGGCTGGGTTTGTCGATAGTTTGGACTTTCAGCCAGTAGCAATATTGGGTTTGGCGTACCAAATGCTGTTTAAGGCTGAGGTAAATATCGCGAGAATAGCCGACAAATTGCAGCACTTTCTCGTTGTCAAAAATTGCGTAAACGCCAATTTTTCCCTGGACAAAATCGGGCAATTTGCCCTCGGAGTCTATGTAAGGAATGAATTCTAAGCTGGCGAGAGAGTGAATGTCTTCTGTCATCCGATTTTAGATTTTAGATTTTAGATTTTAGATTAAACCACAGATTAACCAGCCTTTACCTAACTCTTAAAAACTCGATAAATTGCACAGAGGCGGCTGGGTTTAAATATTTTGGCTTGGAACATGAAATTAGGGGGGACGTTGACGATCGCAAAATCGCTCGATTCATGATACTTTTCCAATTCCGCAGGCATTCCCTTGGGCGTCTCGCTGCTGTAAGGGACTGGCTGAAAAAGTAACTCGGCAAACTCAATGCGCGAGCATTGCAATTGTAGCGCTACTTGTTTGACAAAGCTTTCACCAGTTAATAAACCGAACAGTGCTGTTTTCGCATCGGGTTCGAGGACAAAACTGCTATCGTAGCTTTCAATAATCTTAAGACCCATTTTCTGTATACTCCTGACAGACGGCGGTTAACGCTTATTGGTTAAGTGTTTTGAGCGATCGACTTAATCCTGAATTTTACCTGACACTGAGCGTTTTAAACGCACAAGCTATCCGGCATGAGGTCAATCGATTTTAGATTTTAGATTTTAGATTTTAGATTAAAGAATTGAAGCATTGACCCCACGGATGAATCCGGGGGCTTGTATCCTCGATGCTTTCGGTCAATAAAAATACCACAATCAGGAAATTTTGACCAATAGCCCTGATTTATTTGCCGATCGCTTTTATCATGTCGGTATCGCCATCTATCCGACTACGACTAAAAGGCTATGCAGAAGATTGAAAAAGCATCATTCCCAGCTTTGAGAAGTGCCCCGAACCAGCCGGACTGGCTAGAATTGGTAGAATACGCCTCTGTTGCTGGTTCAGCTATTGGCACGATTGCTGCAGGATTGTCGGGCCAAATTGTCTACGCTGCCGCCCCCTTAACCGCAGCACTCTCGATAAATCTCGCCAATCGCCAGCGTTTCGAGCAACAAATGCAACAAAAGGCAAATTCTGCGATTACGGACGTACAGGCCGCAGTAGAACGTCGATCGCAGCAAGTTCAGATACTACCTGGAGAGCCTGCGGAGCTCTACACCGCTGTCTCCGACTTGCAGCAGAAACTCGTGGGCTTGGAATCCGGCGTCATCGCCGAGGTACAAGCTGCCGTAGCCTCTCTCGAACGCCAAGCCCAGGCGCTGCCGGCAGATTCTCAGGAGTTCAACACGCAACTATCCGATTTGCAGCAAAAACTCCGCATTTTGGAAACTAGCGCCCTGAGAGAGCAAGATTGGGAAAATGTCAACGTCCGATTTTTATTGATGGGCGAAAAGTTAACTGAAGTTAAAACTATTACGGCTCAGTTACAGGAGCGATCGAACGAAGTAGACTTCGATACAATCCAAGGTTCTCTCAAGCAATTGCAGGATTTGCTCGATCGACCCACAATAGACACAGGGATGTTGCAAACCGAGATTCAGCATTTGCAGCAGCAAGTTTCCGAGTTGCAGAGGCAAAATCAAGAAATTGTCAAGCCTTATTTGCAGCGTCTGACTCGCGCCGTGAAGAAACTATCAGCAAATTAGTCTTACTTATTCGTTTTTCCTAGGGTGCAGCGCGGGCATCTTCCCGCAGTCTTTTGTAGGGTGCGCCGGGCCGCGCACCTTACCAATTACCCATTACCCGTTACTAAATTTTTGCCAAGCTTGCCAGAAAACATAAATCGATAACACTGCCAAGAGCGATCGAAAAGCTAAACTAACAATACGATCGGGCAATCTCGGCAAAAACCGCGTGCTCACCTGCGCGCCCAACAAACCGCCGCCGCCAAGAATTAACCCCACAACCCACAAAACATTCCCGCGCGCCGCGTGTCCCGCCGTCGCCGAAATTGCCGTGATGACGATGACGCCCAAGCTTGTTTGAATTGCGGTTTTAATGCTTTCTCCTAACAGCAAAATTTGCAGGGGAACCATAATTACCCCGCCGCCTACGCCGAACAAACCCGCTAATAAACCTGCCGCACTGCCGGTAGCAATTTTCGCAAAAGTTGGATGGAATAAAACATTTGAATTATTGGGTAATTCGTGATTGGTAATTGGTAATTGAGCATTTTCTCCTTGTCCTCCCAGTTCCCCTTGTTCTAGTTCCGCTTTCTTCTTAGCTGTCAGGTGCTTGCGAACTTCAATCAAATAAATATTGAGCCACAGCAACAACCCAAAAGTAAGTAACAGCAAGTAAGGCGGAAATATCCCCGCCAAATAAGCACCGATTTGTGCTGTGATGACGGCTGGAAATCCGATGCCTGCGACTTGGCTCAAGCTGAGGTAGCCCATGCGCCAATTCTGGATGCTGCCAGAAATAGCTGTAATGACGATCGACAAACCGCTAGTAGCAACCGCTTGCACGGGGGCGTAATTGAGAGCCACCAACAAAGGCACGAGAACCGTACCGCCGCCGATACCCAAAAATCCAGCTAGAATTCCGGCAAAAATTCCGGCCGCACCCAACATCAATAATTCACTGATAGTCATTAGTCATTAGTCATTAGTCATTAGTGAGTAGTCAACAGTTAACAGTCCACAGTTAACAGTTAACAATCAAATTTTAAGAATCATTAGTCGTGCCGTCCGGCATAATTGCCCGCCTCAAATCTGCATCGCGGAAGTTAGTTCGATTGAGATTAGCATCAATCAAAACGGCTTCCAGCAAAACAGCCCCGCTAAAATTAGACCAGCACAGCTTTGCCCGGTACAAATTAGCACCGCTCAAATTAGCTCTTGCCAGCGTTGACCAACTCACATTAGCAACTCTCAAATTAGCATTGCTCAGATTAGCGTCGGTGAGATTAGCTCCAATCATCGTTACTTGGCGCAAGTCTGCACCCGTTAGGTTAGCCCCGCTCAGCATCGCCCCGCTAAGAATTGCCTGATTCAGGTTAGCTCTTTCTAAAAGCGACTCGCTAAGGATGGCATTTGTCAGGTTTACCGCTTTGAGAGTTGACCAACTCAAATTTGCCTTCATCAAATTAATGCGAATCATGCTAGCGTCGGTTAAGTTGGCCGCAAACAAATTCGCTTCGGTAAAGTTGGCTTCGGTCAAATTAGCTTCGGTCAAATTAGCCTTGGTCATGTTGACTTCTCTCGCCATTGAGCCGCGCAGGTTGGCTCCCATCAGGTTAGCCCCGCTGAGATTGGCGCGGCTCAAATCGGTGCCGATGAGATTTGCTTCGCTGAGGTTGGCTTCCGTCAAATCCACCCCTGCCAATTTCACCTCGCGCAAGTTCGCTCCTGTCAGGTTAGCGCCTTTGAGGTTTGCGTCTTGGAAATTCGCTCTGGTAAAGTTAGCCTCGCTGAGGTTTACCCCTTTTAAGTCGGCCCCGACGAGGTTAATCTCTCGAAAATTTCTTTCTCCGGCCGCATATTGCCTCAGAATTCGATCGGCCTCCATGTCATTCGCCTCGCAATTTTTTTTAAACGTTAGAGTGATGGGTGTTACCACATCATCCCAGATAACCACGGTATTCACTCTGCACGCTGTAGTATCTGTAGAATCTTTGCATTGCTTTCGGGGCACTGCGGTGCCACTGCCTCCTAAAAGGTCGGACAAATATCAACGCTTCTGAGAAAATTAGAAATAGCGTAAAACTCTCGGCACTGGGCAGTCAACAGCCAGCAGCAAAGAAAAACAGACAACTGACAAGTCAACAACAGACAACTGACAAAGGAAATTTTAAAATGCCTGAAAATTTGAGAAGCCAAGCTGTGACTGGGGGCGTGCAGCGCGCGCCCAACCGCGCAATGCTGCGGGCAGTCGGTTTTGGTGACGGCGATTTCACTAAGCCGATTGTGGGGATTGCCAACGGGTACAGCACGATTACGCCCTGCAATATGGGATTGAACGAGCTCGCTTTGCGGGCTATTGCGGGTGCAAGGGAAGCCGGCGCGATGCCACAGATGTTCGGTACGATTACTATCAGCGACGGGATCTCGATGGGAACTCAAGGGATGAAATATTCTCTGGTGTCGAGAGATGTAATTGCTGATTCGATAGAAACTGTTTGCAACGGCCAAAGTATGGACGGTGTGCTAGCTGTCGGCGGCTGCGATAAAAATATGCCGGGGGCGATGATTGCGATCGCCCGCATGAACATTCCTGCTATTTTTGTTTACGGCGGCACGATCAAACCCGGACACCACAACGGACGGGATTTAACCGTTGTCAGCGCTTTTGAAGCAGTCGGTCAATTCAGCGCGGGAAAAATTGACCAAACAGAACTCAATGCAGTGGAAGAGAAAGCCTGTCCGGGTGCGGGTTCCTGTGGCGGAATGTTCACAGCAAATACCATGTCTAGCGCTTTTGAAGCGATGGGCATGAGTTTGCCTTATTCTTCGACAATGGCTGCTGAGGATGCCGAAAAAGCTGACAGCGCTGCCGAATCTGCAAAAGTTATGGTGGAAGCTGTCCGCAAACAGTTGTTACCGAGCCAAATTTTGACTCGTAAGGCCTTTGAAAATGCGATCGCGGTAATCATGGCAATCGGCGGTTCAACCAATGCTGTGCTGCATTTATTAGCCATTTCCAATGCGATCGGCGTTGAGTTGTCCCTCGATGATTTTGAAACTATTCGAGCAAAAGTGCCGGTGCTGTGCGACCTCAAACCCAGCGGCAAATACGTAGCAACCGATTTGCACAAAGCCGGCGGCATTCCCCAAGTAATGAAAATCCTGCTAGAACAGGGTTTGCTGCACGGAGACGCGCTGACAATTACCGGTCAAACTCTTGCGGAAGTGTTAGCAGATATTCCAGCCGAACCCCGCACCGACCAAGATGTCATCCGCCCTTGGAACAACCCGATTTACGCCCAAGGACATTTAGCAATTCTCAGGGGAAATCTGGCAACAGAAGGAGCAGTTGCTAAAATTACTGGCGTTAAAAAAGCGCAAATTACCGGCCCAGCGCGCGTATTTGAATCTGAAGAAAATTGTTTGGATGCAATTTTAGCGGGCAAAATTCAAGCCGGAGATGTGATTATCGTCCGCTACGAAGGGCCAAAAGGCGGACCGGGAATGCGCGAAATGTTAGCACCAACTTCGGCAATTATTGGCGCTGGTTTGGGCGATTCTGTAGGGTTAATTACTGACGGTCGCTTCTCTGGCGGAACTTACGGCCTGGTTGTCGGTCACGTTGCACCCGAGGCGCAAGTTGGCGGGACAATTGCTTTGGTACAAGAGGGCGATTCAATTACGATTGATGCTCAAAATCGCTTGTTGCAGCTCAATGTTTCTGATGCAGAATTGGAGCAGCGGCGCGCTCTTTGGCAGCCTCCTAAACCTCGCTATACTAGGGGCGTTTTGGCTAAATATGCTAAGTTGGTTTCTTCTAGCAGTGTTGGTGCTGTGACTGATTTGGGTTTGGGTTAAAGCTGGAATTTTTGTAACCGCAGATAAACGCAGATAAAATCCTATCTGCGTTCATCTGTGTCCATCCGCTGATATCAAATCCGTTAGCATCGGAATAAGTAAATTCGAGTTGACTGTTCACGGCGTTGACTGTTGACTGTTCACGGCGTCAACAGTCAACCGTCAACAGTCAACATCATGTATGAGTGTAACCGGAAATGATATGATATCTGCGGTTACAAAAATCCCAAATTAACGGCGCTGATTCAAAAAGCGGCCTGCCATCGACATGGCGTCAGTAATATCTACGTCGCCGTCTCCATCTGAATCTAAAAACGTATTCAAAACGGGATTGCTGCCTTGGGCTGGGTTTTGGGCGTTGCTGCCAGTTTTTAGCAAATTCAGCACCAGCGGCACCAAAACAGGTATCATCGCCTGCACTGTCGCGTTATTCAAACCGGTTCTGTGGGCGATATCGTTCACTATCTGCGTCAGTTGGCCGGCGCCGAACAAACTCTGTACCGCTTGCGGATTGGGATTTGTGCCGCTAAATTGGTTGACAACTTGTTGAGCTTGTGCGTCTCCCGACTGCGATCGCACGTTTTGCAATGCCGATCGCACGTATCCGCCCAAAACCGACATTGCTAGCTGAGTCGTACCCGCATCGACGCCCTGGTTGCCGCTCAACTGCTCTACCGCACCGACAATGTTGCCTAACTGATTGGGGTTTGCTTGTTGGTTGGGATTGTCGATCGCGCTCAAAATTTGGTCAAATAGTCCCATAATTTTCGCTCCGTACAGTGATTACTCAACTTGAAATTATAGCAAATCCTCTTTTTCAAGATTACTGAAAATAGTTTTGAGTTGGGTATTATCACTCAGCGAGTGGGGTAGCAACAGCGAGTCAGTAAGAAATCTCATACACTTTTAGATTTTAGATTTTAGATTTGGCATGAATTATGACATCAGAGTTTAGATTGCGGGCTTAGAGTGGTCTTCTTTTTTGAAACTGCTATAAAAACTGAGAACTTTTAAGTTTTTACAGTTCCTCTCTCCTCGGACTTGGTTGGCGCGTTCCCGCTGGATAGGGAATTATATTCGCTAGCAATTGCAGGTTTTAAGAGCGTCTTTTGCATTAAATTCTCATGCTTAATCGGCAGAGCGATCGAAAATTCTGTCCCCCTTCCTACCTCCGACCAAAAGTTTATTGTCCCCCCGTGTTTATTAACGATAATTTCGCGACCAATTGCCAATCCCAAACCAGTACCTACACCTCTCGGTTTAGTAGTAAAGAATGTTTCAAACATTTTTTCTTGGCTCTCTGGTGCTATTCCCGTACCGTTATCAGAAATTCGCACTACCACTGAGTCGTCGTCCAAGTATTCTGTAGCAATGACAATTCTCGGCGAAAAACTAGGTGTTTTCTGTTTAAGTGACTCCGAAGCAGATTGTTTTTTCGCCTCCTCAGAGCTAGATTTCTCACTTTTTGCTTTTTCTTCTACAGCATCTAGTGCATTGTTGAGAAGGTTAACAAATACCTGGTAAAGCAAACCCATATAGCCTTCAACAGTCGGAATATTCCCGTAATTTCGCACCACTTCAATGCCCTGTTTGATGCGGCTGTTGAGAATCAGCAAACTGCTGTCTATGCAGGCGTGCAAATCGACGGGATGAGGGGCCGCCTCGTCGAGGCGAGAAAAATCTTTCAAACTTAAGATAATAGCTTTGGCTCTTTCAGCCCCTAGCTGCATCGAGTCAAATATTTTGCTCAAATCTTCTTTGAGAAAATCGATGTCTATTTCTTCGCCTTTGGCGATAACTGCGGCCGGCGGGTTGGGGATTTCTGTTTCGTAAGTTTTGAGCAAATCTAAAATATCTTCAACATAATGTCTCGCGGGGTCGATATTGGCATAGATAAAATTGATTGGGTTGTTAACTTCGTGAGCAACACCGGCTAACATCCGCCCCAAAGTTGCCATTTTCTCATTTTGAAGTATCTGGGTTTGTTGTTCAGATTTCAATTCTTCTAGCAAGTGATTTACTTTCTGAATCAGTTGATTCAGCGAAGCTGCTAATACTCCCACTTCATCGGTGCTGGTAACTGGTACTTGCAACTGAAAATTAGATTCTTGAGTCACTCGCTGAGCGATTTTAGTGACAGTCGCGAGGGGTTTGGCGATCGCCCGACTGGTGAAACCCGCCAGCATTGCTGCAACGACGATCGACAGCGCCATGCTACCCAAAATTATTTGCACCCGCAGCGCCTGCGCTTGCAGCAGGGCCTCCCGCCCAGCATCTTCTTGCTGTTGGGCGCGATCGATAACTTCTGCTATATCATTGACCGCCCTATCTAGTTGCAACCCTATTTTATCTCGATCTAAATTCGACAGCAACTTACGTTTTACAAGTTGTTGAGCAGGGTTATTTGGCAATTTACTTATTTTTTTATTAACTATTTCTAGTCGATAAATATAATTAGATAATAGCGCATCGCAAGTTTTTTTAAATTTTTCTATGCCTTCTATCTGTTCCATGTATTTAGAATTTTTGACTTCCGATAACAACAACTTTAAATTGTAAATACTGTTTTGTAGTTGTTGGTATTCGGTGTCAAAAACTTGGGGCTGTTCTAGCCCGTAAATCAGCCACTCTTGGCTGTTTTGCGTCCGCAGTAAAGCCACCTGCAACTTATTTAAAAGCTGACTTTCTCGCTCGATGTGTACTTGATTATTAGTTATTCGATAGTAATGAGTGCCCACCAACATCCCGACAGCCGTTCCCCCAATCGCAACACAAAGAGCCAGTGCGTACCCACGGCAGATTTTGTCGTGAATACTGAGGTTGCGAAAGGAACGGGCTATGTGAGCGAAATAATTGGGCTTTAGTGGCTGGCTCTCTTTGATGTTACGCTCGCAAGAGGTAGAGAGTTCTTGTGAAGGCTGATTCAGATGTTTGAGCTGCATAGATGCTAACCTGTGAATAATTCACGCACTGACAATTCAGTCTAACTTAACTCGCGGCTCCTTTGAGAGTACCGCATTGATATTTAATGTGATAATTTTTGTAAATTAGGATGCTCTTACCTTGCCTAAGAAACCAGGTTTCTCGTTTCTACTTTCGGAGCTTCCAGGAGGCACTGGTGTTACAAAACCGGGTTTCTCTGTACTTAATGTCATATTTGTTTCTTAATAAAAAAGTATTGCTAGACTCGTGATCGAATAAATCACCGAATAAATAAGTAGGTAAATGCAAATAAACCAGCCTGCGGTTCCGGCGGGTGATAAGCTGTAGCTGAGTTATCGTGCAAGCTACAATTGCAGCAAGAGGGCGATCGCACAAATCTGCACCCGCTACCACTAAAACCCCGCAAATCCCGCCCGCAGACGGACAGAATCGGTTTGCGGGGTGGCGCAGTACGATCCTCTTCGTTGGCGTAGCCCGCGTAGGGGCGGGCTTCGCTAACGGGCGCTTCGCCATTTTAGATTTTAGATTTTAGATTTTAGATTTTAGATTTGCAATGACTGATGACTATCGGCGTAATGTAAAAATCAAAGCATAACCCTTTTATTTGCCACTTTCCTCATGCCTTTGCCACGCCTGTTAACCTTAATTGCTGCTTTCTGCCTCGCCCTGGGGCTGATTATTGGGCTGGTGAGTTCCTTAACAGGGCTTTACAGTCAAGTTGCGTGGTCTGCTTCTCCGCTGCTGGCTAATTTGCTGATTTTCCTGATAATTGTACTTTTGGCAACGCTAATTTTTGCGCTGGTTTACTATTTTAGGTTGCTGCAACGCCCTCAGAAAGTTAAGGGAAAACGGCCGATTACTCCGAAGATTCCTGTTGTGAAAAGTGAAGCTGCTTCGGAAAATCTTAAAGCAATTCGGCAACAAGTCGATCGCATTCAAGATGAAGTAGCGCGGCAAGCTTTGCTGTTGAGAGCCCGCGAAATTGAAGCTAGCATGGCTCGTGGCAGCGTTCGAGTAGTTGTTTTCGGCACCGGTTCTGCGGGCAAAACTTCCGCTGTGAATGCGTTGGTGGGGCGGATGGCGGGACAGGTGGGCGCGCCGATGGGAACTACCGAAGTTGGGGAAACTTACACTCTGAAATTGAAAGGAATCGATCGAGAATTAGCAATTACTGATACCCCAGGTATCTTGGAAGCGGGAGTAGCGGGAACTTACAGAGAGGAATTGGCGAGGCAGTTGGCGGCGAGGGCAGATTTGATCTTATTTGTTTTGGACGGCGATTTGCGAAAATCCGAGTATGAACCGCTGCGGACTTTGGCGGAAATTGGCAAAAGGTCGATCGTGGTTTTTAATAAAGTTGACCTTTATCCCGACACCGACAGAGATGAAATTCTCGATCAACTGCGGCAGCGAGTCAAAGGTTTTGTATCAGCAATGGATGTAGTAGCAATTAGCGCCAATCCGCAAAAAGTTGTACTAGAAGACGGCACAATTTTTCAGCCAGACCCGCATATTATGCCATTAATTCGGCGCGTCGCTGCGATTTTGCGAGCCGAAGGCGAAGACTTAATTGCGGACAATATTTTGCTGCAATCTCAGCACTTGGGAGACCAAGCGCGCAAGTTAATTGATGCTCAAAGAAGGCGCCAAGCTGATAAAGCAGTAGAGCGATTTCAGTGGATCGGAGCCGGAGTAATTGCTGTAACGCCTTTGCCAGTTGTGGATTTGTTAGCGACAGCAGCAGTTAACGCTCAAATGGTAGTAGAAATTGCCAAGATTTACGGCTGCGAATTAAATATCGATCGCGCCAAAGAATTGGCATTGTCTCTAGCAAAAACCCTAGCAAGTTTGGGCATAGTTGAAGGCGTAATTCAAGTAGTTTCAAGGGCGTTGCAATTAAGCGTAGCCGGGTTTGTACTTGGCAAAGCAATTCAAGCAGTCAGCGCTGCTTATTTAACCCGAATTGCTGGTAAAAGTTTTATTGAATATTTCCGCCATGACCAAGATTGGGGCGATGGTGGCATCACCGAAGTTGTGCAAAGGCAGTTTCAGTTAAATCGGAAAGACGAGTTTGTCAAAGCATTTGTCAAAGATGCGATCGCCCGCGTTGTCGAACCTCTGAACATTTATCAGCAGGAATCGGAACCAGAATTAGAAATGTCAGCCGAATTGGAACCAGAAATAGAACCAGAACCCTTGTATCACCAGCCGCAATACGACGATTGGGAAACTTACAACAACAAACGAAAGGATGACTGGTAATGGGCCAAACAGGGAATTGGGCAAACAGGGAATTGAGAATTGGGTAATTACGATCGTTCAATGAGATGTTCCATGAGTATGCTTTGTTGAATTTTATTAAGAAATTTTACAATAATTTTACACATGGTGGAGACTCCGGGGGGATCAAGTCAAACCGAGCGATCGAACCGAACACAATTTTGATAAGATTGAAGATTGACAACAAAATTTGCTATTGTGCGTCCGGGTAAAAACAATGAGCGATCGACCAATTATTCTCGGTATTGTCGGAGACAGCGCAGCGGGCAAAACCACCCTGACGCGGGGAATTGCCCAAGTATTGGGGCCAGAAAATGTCACTGTGATTTGCACTGACGACTATCATCGCTACGACAGAAAGCAGCGGGCCGAAATCGGAATCACAGCATTGCATCCCGACTGCAATTACCTCGACATCATGCAGCAGCACCTCAGCCTGCTGCGTACCGGACAAGCAATTCTCAAACCCATCTACAACCACACCACAGGTACATTCGACCCGCCGGAATACATCAAGCCCAGCAAATTTGTAATAGTTGAAGGTTTGCTGGGTTACGCAACCCGAACGATCCGCGATTCTTACGACGTAAAAGTGTATCTGGCTCCTCCCGAAGAGTTGCGAACTCAGTGGAAAGTTAAGCGCGATATCATGAAGCGCGGTTATACTGAAGAACAGGTGCTTGCAGAAATAAAAAAACGGGAACCGGACTCTGAAGACTTCATTCGTCCTCAGCGCAAATCGGCCGACGTTGTAGTTAGTTTTTACCCGCCAGAAGCGGACAATGAATCGAATTTGAGCGTCCGTTTAGTGCTCAGACCGACAATTCCTCACCCTGATTTTACTGAAATTTTAGGTCGAGGCAGCGATAGTTTTCAACCTGCAATTCGCTTGGGACTCGATCGGGATATGGGCAAACCTGTTGACGTTTTGGAAGTAGACTCCCACGCTACTAGCGATCAAGTAAACGAACTGGAAATGCTCTTGTGCGGCGAGTTGCCACACCTGCGGGGATTTTGCACCGCCCAAGGCAACCCGGAAATTGGCAAACTGATCGGCACAACTGGCGAAGTTTTGCAAAGTTACCCGCTAGCTTTGACGCAGTTGCTAGTTGCATATCACATGATGAAAGCAATTCATGTGTATTAGTTAGTTGGCAGTTGTTGGTTGTTAGTTGTTAGTTGTTATTGCAATGACCAATAACTAATAACCAATAACCAATAACTAATAGACCTCTTGCAAAATAATTTTATGATATAATGGAAAGTTTTGCTTGACTGGATTGAATCCCAACTATTAACTT
>NZ_JAUBSA010000073.1:0-28447 GCF_036702115.1 Microcoleus sp. LAD1_D5
GGGCTAAGTATAGTTTGGAGTCAAAGAGAAATCCCGAAAAAAGAACAGCGTTTAAAATAAAGATAGCCGAATATTTAAAAACAGAAAAAGAATCGCCAGAACGTTTACAGGTATGGTTTTGGGACGAGAGTGGATTTAGTTTAAGAGTCACCAGAAGAAAGAACTGGTGTAAGAAAGGCAGCCGAAAAAAGGTCCGAGGAGACCGAAAGAAAGGCAGAGTTAATGTAATGGGAGGAGTGAGGAATTCCGACAAAAAAAGGTGGGTAGAGTTTCTCAAGAAAGGCAATTCATATAATTTTTATCAAGTGCTAAAACTCTTTTATGAAGAGCTAATCAATGAATGGGTATCAGCAGGTAATCAAGCCTCAGAATTTGCTGAAAAAGGAGCGAAAATAGTGATAGTTCTTGATCATGCTAGTTTTCATAAAAAAGAAGAGTACCTCAAAATAATTGAAACAGAAATGCCTAATCTTCATTTAGAATTCCTCCCCGAATACAGCCCCGACTATAACTTAATTGAATTAGTATGGCATTCGGCAAAAGAATATATTGCCAATCGACTTTTTACATCTATTGAAGAGCTAGAGTATTTATTGCACCGCCTCTTAAATGAAGGGCAATTAATAATTAAATGGGGTCGCAAAATCAAAAATAAGGGCAATGCTTGTATCACAGTTTAAATGTGCAACAGCTTATTCGTATTTTGGCGACAAGTTGCGATCGACTAAAGTGACTTTTTTGTGATCGCCAGTGACAATCGTCGCCCACTCGGAATTAATGGGTTGATTTATATATGAGAACGACCACTCAATTTGTTTTTCATGTTTTGGTAAAATTAGCATAAAGATATTTCAGCGTAAATAAGCTCTATTTTAACTGAAATCTTGCAGCATTTATCGTAGGGTGCGTCAGTCGGGAATTTCTTTGGGGAGTCAGAGACTGTTTACTGACGCACCTTACCGACTAATTATCGGCGCGTCAACTTAACATCAAATGCAGTACCAGTATTGTTGGTAAGTCCGACAGCCCGACAGGGAATGAATTCCCTGTCTCATAGCAAAAGTCCTCTAAAAGAGGACTGAAATCGATAAGGCTTTCCCTCACAATCAGCAGTCGGTTTTAACCGACTTTCGCTATGAGGCAGGGGTTTAAACCCCTGCCGGATTGCGGGAAAGTGCGTATTTGCTGACCCTACATTTTACAAATTCGGAGTCTTTCTCCCCACCTTCTGCACAGGAATAGCAACCGCCTGCGGTTTCTTATTCCCTGCAAACATCCCGAAGAAATCGTGCAGCAAAATGTAAAAACACGGAATAATAAACAGCGTCAGCAGCGTCGCCAGCGACAAACCGGAAAACACCACCACACCCAGCGGTTGCAAGAATTCCGAACCGTCTCCAATGCCCAAAGCTAGGGGAAACAAACCCAAAACTGTGGTAATAGTTGTCATCAAAATCGGACGCAAGCGCTGAGGTGCCGCCCTGAGAATTGCTGTGGCGCGATCGACCTTTTCATCTTCCTGAATTTGGTTCGCCAACTCCACCATAATAATCGCATTATTTACCACAATTCCCACCAGCAAAATCGCCCCCACAATCACCGTTGCGCCGATCGCAGTTTTAGTCGCATACAACCCAAAAATCCCCCCAGCCAAAGCCAGCGGCACCGTCAGCATAATCACCAGCGGATCGACAAGCGAATTGTACTGCACTGCCATCACCACAAATACCAAAAACGCCGCCAAAGATCCCAAAACAATGAGCGAACTTTGCAATTCCCGGTTAGTTTCCGCCGCCGAACTAGGTATCACTCGCACTCCCGGCGGCAATTTGATTTCCGATAAAACTGCATCCACTTGTTTTAAAGCATCGCCCAAACTCGCGCCCTTATTAATATTCCCAGCAATCATGAAAACTTGGCGCTGGTTAAGCCTTTGAATTTCCCCAGGCGCTTTTCCCAGTTCAATATTCGCCACATCGCTCAAGCGGATAATGCTGTTATCCCTAGCAGTTAAAGGGATAAATTTTAGTGCGGAAATCGATTGGACAGCAGCGCGATCGAACTGTACCCGGACATCAACCAAACGGTTTCCCCGCTGCAATTGCGTAGGGACAGAACCTTGAATTGCTGTCTGAATCGCCTCTCCAATTTGCCTCGCATTCAACCCGTAGATTTCTGCTTGTTCCCAGTTGGGGCGAATCTGCACTTCCGTTTGCTGGGGGTCTGCATCCGGGCGAAAAGTAGCTAAATTTACCTTCTGATCCAAAGTTGCCAATATCTCGCGGCCGGCTTGCTGCAATATTTGTTCGTTTTCGCCCTGAAGCAGGACATCAACTTCAGCGCCGCGGACTGGCGAATTAGTTAAAACCAAACCCCGCACATTTTCTGGATTCAGACGCAAACGAGTATTTTTAGGCAAGTCAATTTTTTGATTCAATTCTTGCGTAACTCGCTGCACAAAATCCAATGTATTGGTGCCAGGTTTCAGCGTAATGTTGCAGCCGCCGCGCAGCACATTCTCAACCGTATTGTTGCCGAACAACAGCCCGCCCACGGTCGTCAAAGTGTATTGAGTTTCTGGTTGGCTGAGGATAATTTTATCCGCTTCTGCCATGATCCTTTGGTTTGTTGCCAAATTTGTGCCGGCAGGAAACAAAGCAAACAATCTCGCTTGACCGGTATTAATTCTGGGCAATATTTCCTGGGGAATTTGACCAGCCATCAGCCAACTGCCGCCGCCCAATCCAATAATCGCTACTGCAATGATAATCAACCGCCACCGCACTATGCCCGATAAAAATTTACCGTAACCGGCGGTAGCATTGGTAAAAGCTCGATCGAATGCGCGCAGCGGCCAAAAGTTGCTCAAACCGCTGGATACCCGCAGCGCTAGCAGCCGAGAAGCCATCATCGGTACAACTGTCAATCCGACAATCAGAGAGGCGGCGACGGAAAAGGTGATGGTGAGAATTAATTCGTTGAAAAGTAAGGAAACTAAGCCGCCGATGAGCAAAAATGGCAGTACGGCAACTAAGTTAGTGATGGTGGAAGCAAATAAAGCGGATTCTAATTCTTGGCTACTTTTTTCTGCTTGCTGCATCAACTGCTTGTTACTGAAGCGCTGACCGTTGGCACTTTTTTTATTGCTGGTTCCTTCGACAATATTCTCCAGCATCACGATCGAGTTATCGACCACAATTCCCACACCCAGCGCCAAACCGCCCAAACTGAAAACGTTCAGAGATAGGCCAAAAACTCCCATCAGGATAATCGCCATTAAAGTTGCGAGGGGAATTGCTAGGACAATAATCAAAGTTTGGCGAAGGGAAGCGAGGAACAGCAATACAGATGCCCCGGCTAAAACAGCCCCGGTTAAACCGGAAAATAGGACATTGCTAATAGAATCGCGGATGAACTTAGACTCGTCGAAGGTATTGACAATAGTCGTGCCTTCGGGAATGACCCCGGATTCTTTTAATTCTTCTAGCCGCTTTTTGATGCCGTCTACAACTGAGATTGTATTCGCGTCCGGCTGCTTTTGAATGCTAATTTTTACGGCTGATTTCTGATTGAGAAATACTTTGACTCGCTCTTCTTCTGTACCGTCAATTACCTGAGCAAAGTCACGCAAAAAAACTCGTTTGGGCGGATTAGAACCCGATGCTTGAAAAGAAATTGCCTGAATTTCTTTGGCGTTCTTAAATCGCCCGACGGTACGGGTTAAAGGTTCCGCTGCTTCTTGCCGCAGCCGCCCGCCGGAAGTGTCCAGGTTGCGGGATTCGAGCGCTGATAAAACGTCGGAAATACTGACACCTAAAGATTGCAAGCGATTTAAGTCAATATTTACTTGAATTTCTTCTTGCACGCCGCCGGCAACGTCAACTGCCGCTATTCCTGGAATTACGTTTAATTCTCTGGATAATTCTTCGTCGGCAAATACGCGCAAATCCACTCCTTGCAAGGAGTTGGAAGTGAGGGCAAATTCGTAAATCGGCTGCTGGGAAGGGTCAACTTTGAAGAGAGTGGGCGATTCAACTGTATCGGGAAGTCGGTTGCGGATGCGGTTGACAGCGGCGGTGGCGTCGTTGAGGGCCTGGTCGATGTTGCCCCCGGGTTTGAAGAATAAATCGACGCTGACTTGTCCTTCGCGAGTGCGGGAGAAAACTTGCATGACGCCTTCAGTGGCGGAAAGTCCTTGTTCGAGGGGGCGGGTAACTTCGTCTATTGCTACTTCTGGGGAGACGCCGGGGGCGTCTAAGCGCACGCCGATGCGGGGATAGGTGATGGAGGGCAGCAAGTCAACGGGCAGTTGGGTGATGTAGAAAAAGCCCACGATTATGATAGCAAGTGTCAGCATGAGGGTGCCGATGTGACGACGAATGGCGATCGCGCTAATGCTAAATCCGGTTTTGTCGGCTGTCATTTGATTTTAGATTTTAGATTTTAGATTTTAGATTGGAAAGTTTACCGAGTCAGTCAGACTAATTCTAGTAGGGTGCGTCAGTCTTGAATTTCTATCGGGGGTGACAGAATATCTACTGACGCACCTTACGAGGAGTATAATAAATCTTAATAAAATTTCCCAAAAATTTTTGTGAATATTTCTTTAGAGGTAGTCGATCGCCCAAAATGCAGATTGACCGAAATTGCGATCGGCTTTTTTATCATCGATCGAAAGCAATTGCGATTTACCGCTATCGTGGGGGTGGGTTTACTATATTGTTGGTCTTACCCACAGATTGGTTGTAAAACCCGCCCCTCCCTTCTTATTCGGCGTTGCTGATTTACGGTATGAAAGGCTAAATATGCCGGGTCTGCCGTACTTAGTGTGCTAATTTATCGGAAATTAAGGGCATAAATTTTTACACAGCAAGGGTTTCCGGTCTTACCTTAGTTAATTTGGAGCCATTTTTTCCTTCGATTCATACATAGCTTGAGTTTTAACTACTTCAGCTACTCGTTTGGCACACTAAATAAGGAAGAGCCTGCTTTACTAAACAGTTCTTTCTGCTGATTTACTGCCATTCACCACCTTTCCTAAAAAAACCCGGTTTCATGAAAAAACCGGGTTTTTCACACTCAAATTGCGTGTTTTCGATACCAATCAATCGTATTTTTCAATCCTTCCTTAAACTTCACTTCGGCAACAAAACCAAACTTTTCCTTAGCCCTTTGGGTATCCAAACAGCGGCGTGGCTGACCGTTCGGTTTGTCTATTTCCCAGACAATTTCTCCCTCAAATCCCATCAATTCGCAAATCGTTTCCACTAAATCGCGAATTTGAACTTCGCTATTCGTTCCCAAATTAACCGGGTCAGATTCACTGTAAGATTGAGCCGCCATCACAATTCCCCGCGCGGCATCTGTGGAATACAAAAACTCGCGGCTAGGGCTGCCGTCGCCCCAAACTGGCAGTGTTTTGTCTCCCCTTTCTTGCGCTTCGTAGACTTTCCGAATTAATGCGGGGATGACGTGGGAACTTTTCGGGTCAAAGTTATCTTCCGGGCCGTACAGATTGACTGGTAGCAAGTAGATACCGTTGAATCCGTACTGCTGGCGGTAGGATTGCAGTTGCACTAATAAGGCTTTTTTGGCAATTCCGTAAGGTGCGTTAGTTACCTCTGGATAGCCGTTCCAGAGGTCGTCTTCTTTGAAAGGAACTGGGGTTAAATTGGGATAAGCGCAAATGGTGCCGACGCAGACAAATTTTTCGACTCCTGCTTCGTAGGCGGCGTGGATTAGTTGCGCGCCCATCATCAAATTATCGTAAAATAATTCAGCGGGTTTGACTAGGTTTAAGCCGATGCCGCCGACGTGGGCGGCGAGGTGAATGATGATATCTTGTTTGTCGGCGGCGCGCTTGCAGTTTTCCATAACGCGGAGGTCGCACTCGCGCGATCTAGTCACGGCAATTTTATCAGCATCGGCCCCTGCTTTCACTAGCTGGTCGATTACCTGACGGCCCAAGAAACCGGCGCCGCCCGTGACTAGAATGCGTTTGCTGCTTAAATCCAAGCTTGTCATAATTTTAGCCTCGGAATTTTGAATAAAGGTCGATCGACAATTTCAATTCTAAAATTGTTGCTTTAGCAAAAAAAGCTTTCAGCTACAGGATGAGGTTGCCCAGAAATTTGTTTTAGCTGCTGCAGATCGGGACAATTTGCTCCGTGTACACCCGAAAGTTAGATTTATGAGTAGCGAGTCCTCAACTATCATTTTAATGTTTTTTTTAGCCCGCACAGGCGAAAATTTTGCGAGCAGCAATTAAGCGGGCTCTTTGAATGCCGATCCTGTTAATAGCTGTAACCATCCTCTGATCAGTTGTGAACTGTTTGCAGGGGCTATGCCCCGGTGTGCGCCTTTCGCCACAGGGGTATACACGGGGCCCTACCCCTACAAATTGTTCGCCCTGACGGCTTGGTTTAGCGACTTAATCAAATCCGTTGCCCGAACCCCGACCTTGCTGGTCTAAAGCTTTCATGTCAGCATCTACCATTAAATGTACTAACTCCTGAAAAGTTACAGAAGGTTCCCAATTTAATTGCTGGCGCGCCTTAGTCGAATCGCCTATCAACAGTTCGACTTCGGCCGGCCGCAAGTAGCGTTCGTCAAACTCCACATATTTTTGCCAATCTAAATTGACGTAAGTAAAAGCCAAATCGAGAAATTCCTTAATAGAATGGGTCTCGTTGGTAGCAATGACATAATCGTCAGGCTTGTCTTGTTGCAGCATCAGCCACATCGCCCGCACGTAGTCTTTAGCATAGCCCCAGTCCCGCTTAGAATCGAGATTGCCCAAGTAAATCTTTTTCTGCTTGCCGGCGACTATTCTGGCAACGGCGCGAGTAATTTTGCGAGTTACAAAAGTTTCGCCACGGCGGGGAGATTCGTGATTGAACAAGATGCCGTTGCAGGCAAAAAGTCCGTAAGATTCGCGATAATTTATTGTTTGCCAGTGCCCATAAACTTTGGCGCAGGCGTAAGGACTTCTGGGATAAAAAGGAGTTGTTTCCTTCTGCGGAACTTCCTGCACCAACCCAAACATTTCCGAAGAACCTGCTTGATAGAACCGCACTTCTATGCCGGTGCGGTGCTGATAGTCCCGAATTGCTTCTAGCAGCCGCAATACTCCCATCCCTACTGTGTCAACAGTATATTCCGGCGAGTCAAAACTGACTCGAACGTGAGATTGAGCGCCTAAGTTATAAATTTCTACCGGCTGAACTTCTTCCAATATCCGGCGGAGAGTGGTGCCGTCCGTCAAGTCGCCGTAGTGTAGAAACAGGCGCGCACCCTCGCTGTGAGGATCGACATAGATGTGGTCAATTCGATCGGTATTGAAACTAGAACTGCGCCGGATAATGCCGTGAACTTCATATCCTTTCTCTAACAGTAATTCGCTCAAGTAGGAGCCGTCTTGACCTGTAATACCTGTTATTAGCGCTCGCTTACGTTGCGTCATCTGATTTTCCTTTGACAGGCTGTGTTAATTCACAATAATTTTTTTGGCAGAGGCTGTTGCTCCCTGCCGGCCGTATTCTCAAACTGCTTTATAAAACTTACTCAAACTTAACTTTAGTTGCCTAAAGCCTGTTGAAGTTTACTTCCTACGCTGTTGGGTAGTGGGCTATCCCAAGATAAGTAGGCTATCCCCCTTAAGCCAAAGGTTATAGAGTTAAGTTTAACACCTAAACCTAAAGTAGTCTATCTAGAAGAACTGATCTTTCTAGATGAATAAGAGGTAGGTTTATTTAAGTATTTGCCCCTTTAGTTAAGCTCACAATTCTTGGCTCGGCATCCAGGAACTGTTTAGTTTTGACAAAGAGTTTGTCGCTTGCTGTCAGTAGTCAGCATCAGTGGTCAGTAACAAATAAAACTAACTACCGATTGCTGACTGCGGACAAAAATTAATATGCGCCGTTATTTTTGGGAAAAATCACAACTCCAATTGTTTTGAAAACAATCCACATATCCATCCAAAGGTTTTTGTCATTTGCGTAATAGAGGTCGATTTGGACTCGGCGGGGATAGGGAATGTCGTTACGACCAGACACTTGCCACAAGCCTGTAATTCCAGGTCTTATGGTGAGAATTTTGTTGATGTGACGGCCGTATCTCGGCAGTTCTTCTTCAACTAAAGGTCTGGGTCCGACGACACTCATATCTCCTTTTAAAACATTCCAAAACTGGGGAAACTCGTCTAAACTGGTCATTCGTAAAAATCTTCCAATCCAGGTAATTCGAGGGTCTTGTTTCAGCTTGAAATTGTCCTCAAACTCTTGACGCAAATGCGGAGAATTTTCCATGATTTCCAGCAATATATCGTCCGCATTTTCCACCATCGTTCTGAATTTAAGGCAATAAAACCTTTTACGGTTTTTGCCTACTCGTTCCTGTACGTAAAAAATAGGACCGGGCGAGCTTAAGGCGATTAAGAAAGCCAAAAGCAGGTAAACCGGAGCAAACAGGATCAGAACCGATAAGGAAAACAGGATGTCAAATAACCGCTTGAAAAGTTCTCCGTCGAGGTTCTGTAGAGAACGACTTATGCGTCTATCTCCTTGCAGGACAGACCCAAAACCGCGTCTTGCGATCGCTCGAATTACCTTGCCGGAGATTAGTTGGCTGTCGGCAGTCATCTTACTCCTTCACTTCACACCACACACAGTCCTGATCATAAAGCCTCAAGACGCTTTGTTCTCTGAATTATGTTTCCAATACTCAATTTTCTGCCTTCAGAAGGCTTCAAAAGGCAGAAAGAAGAAGGAAGAGGGCTTCTGGCGGCAGAAGGAAGAAGGCACAAGGCACTTATCCAGAGGTCTTCTGAAGGCACTTATACAAAGGCAGAAGGAAGATTGTCCCGCTATGGGGCTCTGGCACTCTCAAGCCCCAGACTCGGTAAAATCACGGGAGTGAAATTCCTGATAGCAGCGTTCCACAAAAGTTAGATAGTGCTGCCCAAAAACTTCGGGGGCAAACTGTTCAGCGCGCAACCTGCAGATTTCTGGCCGAAATTTGCCTTGCAACTGCTCAAATTCCTCGACAGCTTCGACTAATGCTGCTGCGGTTTGCGAGGAAAAAAATAAACCAGTCCCTGTCTCTGGGTGTTGGCGAATGTCGAGGACTGTCTCCAAAGCGCCCCCTGCTGCATAGGAAATTACCGGCGTTCCGCAAGCTTGAGCCTCTACCAAAGCTATGCCAAAATCTTCGCAAGCTGCATATACAAAGGCTTTCGCCTCTGCCATGTACTTTTCAACTATGGAGGCGGGCTGCCAGCCGAGCACTTGCACGTTGGGTTTGGCGATTTGCCGAATCATTTCTAATTCTGGCCCGGTGCCGATGACAATTAGAGTATGCCCGAGTTGATTGAATGCTTGGACGATCGCACTTACGTTTTTGTAACTTACCAACCGACAAACTGTGACGTAAAAGTCTTGTTTTTGCCGCAACGCCGAAAATCGCTCGATGTTTACCGGCGGATAAATCACCTGGGCCCGCCGCCGGTAGCACCGCCAAATTCGGCGCGCAGTGTGTTGAGAGTTAGCGATGAAATAATCAACGCGATTGGCGGAAATTACGTCCCACTGTCGCAGTCGATGCAACAAATATCGCGTCAGCAGACCCTGGATGCCGCGTCCGGCTTTGCTGCTACGCAAATAGTCAAAAGTTAAGTCCCAAGCGTAGCGCATGGGAGTGTGGCAGTAGCAGACGTGCAGTTGCTGGGGACTGGTGAGGATGCCTTTGGCGACGGCATGGGATGATGAGAGGATGATGTCGTATTCTCGCAGATCTAGTTGTTCGATCGCGATCGGCAGAAATGGCAGATATTTTTGGACGCCACTGCGGGCTGCGGGAAAGTGCTGCAAAAATGTTGTGCCAATCTGTCGCCCGAAAAGATAGCTTTCGGGATTGGCCGATTCAAAGTCGATGAGGGCATAGACATCTGCCTCGTCTACGTGTTTGAGGATTTCCTGTACTACGAGTTCTGAACCGCCAGTAGCTAAGGGCGTCAACCATTCGTGAACTAGGGCGTATTTGAGTTTTTTCACTTGTATTTGTAGCCGATCAAACGATTTGTTAGCGCCAGTGCTGTCAATATTAGTCTTACTGAGGGATAACTTACGCAATATCCCGCCATCAACCAGGTTTCTATGTAGGTATTTAGCTCAAACCAAGGATTTTGGGAATAAACGGAGTTTTTGTCAAATCAGCCACAGCCAAACTGCACTCTCCGGCAGTGATTTCCCCGATTGTTGACAAGAAATACTATTAGGCGGAATACTAAAGGTGATTTGCGAGCGCCTAAATCTTGGGAACGGGCGATCGACCGTAATGTGGTGTGAGGAAAAAATGTCCAAATTTTTGTGGAAGGGACTTTTAGTTAGTCCGGGTGTATTGGCAGCAAGTTTAGTCATATCTTCGACGGCGCTAGCAGAGCAACCTGTAGAAATTGCCACGGCAGCTCAAGCTGATAAATTGCAATTAGCAGGTGCTGCAACCGAGGCAGCCAAGTCTGAGACGGCAAAGCCTGAGACAGCCGAACCAGCCTCACTAGCTAGCAAATCAACTGTTGAAACTATTGAGAAAGAAATTGCGAACCTCTACGAGGGCTTCACTAACGATTTGATCGCCCCTGTTGCCGAACAAGCAAAAGCACCGGAAGTTGCAGCAGCAGATTTAGGCGAAACCCAACCCGCAGTAGCGCCCGCAAATTTAAGTCCCGAACAACCTGTCGCAGAGCAAATTCCCGCAGTAGCACCCGCAAACTTAAGCGAAACGCAACCCGCCGTTGCACCGACTAATTTAAACGCCGAAAAATCCGCCCTAGAGCCCGATCAGATTTCGCAATCCACTGATCCAAGTGCCCAACCTCAAGCACAGTCTAATCTTTTAGAACAAATCAACCAATACAGCGCCGAAGACAGTAGCAGCGAAGATGCGGCCGGCCAAGTAACCTCTGTTTCGCAACTTTCCGACGTTCGGCCCACAGATTGGGCGTTCCAAGCTTTGCAATCCCTAGTAGAGCGCTACGGGTGCATAGCTGGCTATCCTGACGGCACTTTTCGCGGCAACCGGGCGATGACTCGCTACGAATTTGCAGCCGGTTTAAATGCGTGTTTGGATAAAGTTACCGAGCTAATTCAAGGCGGTTCCAGAAATCTGGCGACGCGAGAAGATTTGGCTTCTGTGCAAAGGTTGCAAGAAGAATTTGCGGCCGAATTGGCAACTTTGCGCGGCCGCGTCGATGCTTTGGAAGCGCGCGCCTCTGAATTAGAAGCAAATCAGTTTTCGACTACGACTAAACTCAACGGCGAAGTGATATTTGGTTTGGCGGGTATCGCCAGGGGAGATGATGCCGAGGGTCGCGAAGCTGATAAAACCACGGCTTTTGGCAGCAGGGTTCGTATCAATTTCGACACGAGTTTCTCAGGAGAAGATTTGCTGAGAGCTCGATTGCAAGTTTTAAATTTGGGTGCGTTTTCTACGGAAAATACGAAAACCGCTGAAGGGGAATTGCGGTTTAATGTCGGGCCTTTTGGCGAGGCTAACAATATAGTAGCTTTAGATGCGCTGCTTTACCAATTCCCTCTAGGCAACAGAACGACTGTATTTCTAGAAGCCAACGCCGGCGCTGCTGACGATTTTACCAACACTGTCAACCCTTACTTTGACGGAGACGGCAGCTACGGCGCTCTTTCTAACTTCGGTACTCGCAACCCAATTTACTATTTGCTTGGTGGTTCTGGCATCGCTCTGCGGCATGAGTTTGGGGAAAAATTAGAGCTTAGTTTGGGGTATTTGGCCGGCGACCCTGCGAACCCGACGCGGGGTAACGGTTTGTTCAACGGTTCTTACGGCGGTTTGGCTCAGTTGACTTTCAAACCGAGCGACAGCATGGCTTTAGGTTTAACTTACGTTAATTCCTACAACTTAATTACCAATACCGGCAGCAATGCTTCTAATTTTCCGCAGCGTCTCGGTTCCTTCGGGTTCGACAGCGATACCACTCTCCCAGTTTCTAGCAATTCCTACGGCGCGCAAGCTTCGTGGCAGTTGAACCGGAGATTTGCAATTGGCGGTTGGGCGGGTTACACCAACCAGCGCATTTTATCCAACTTGGCTACTCCTACGGGTTCTGTGCAGCGGGGCGATCAAAAAATCTGGAACTGGGCAGTTACTTTGGCTTTTCCCGATTTGTTGAAAGAAGGAAATGTGGCGGGGATTGTGGTAGGTATGGAGCCGCGGGTGACGAGTTCTACTAATCGGACTTTGCCGGAAGATAAGGATACTTCGCTGCACATTGAAGGTTTCTATCAGTTTAAGTTGAGCGATAATATTTCTATCACTCCTGGTCTGATTTGGCTGACTGCTCCTGACCACAATAAGAATAATTCTGATTTGGTGATTGGGGTTGTCAGAACGACGTTTACTTTCTAGGAATAGCCCTTGGGGATTTTAGATTTTAGATTTTAGATTGGTGGTTGTAATCTAAAATCTAAAATCGCCAATCTAAAATCGGTGGGGGCTTGGGTTTAATGTTTCAACAGAAACGACCAGCTTTAGTAAAAGCTGGTCTGCACAAATAGTTAAATCCGTTGTGTTCCCACAGTGTTTTTCTCACAGTGAGGAAACCCAAATTGCACGTTTCTTTGCAAAGGGTTCTAAAAGAAATATCATCTCTCTTAAGTGGTATTATAACAACAAAATTTAATTTTTTGTAATAAAACTTTACATTACAGACGGATTTTAATTTTGAGGGGACGATCGCACTCCCGGTAACTTTGTATAATCAAGCCTGGGTTCAAAAACCCGGTTCCTGCCTAGGTTTATCGCTACCAAACCTTTTATTTTGCCTAAAAACCAGGTTTCGGTTGCCGATCAGCTCTTCACTCACTTTATATAAATCAAGCCGGAGCTTGCTGCGGTCTACCCCAGACAATCCGCTCCTGCTTGTATACAACCATACCCGGTTTTGCACCTTTCGGCTTGTATACATATTTCGGTTCTGTATAAACCACGGGGACTTGTTCGCTGTGGCGGGCGCGACTGTAGTAAGCAGTCATGTCGGCGGCAAATTGCAAATCGGTTTCTTCAGCCACAGTACCGGGTGTGACACGCAGCAAAGCGTGGCTTCCGGGAATCTCTAGGGTGTGGAACCACAAGTCGTAGTCATTGGCGGTGCGAAAAGTGAGTTGGTCGTTTTGGCGATTGTTGCGCCCGATTAATAATTCAAAGCCGCTGGGGGTTTGGTAGCGGTGAAATTCGATCGCAGCATTTTTGTCGGTACTGCGGTAATCTGGTACGTCTAGATATTTTTGCTGGATCAGTTCTTCGCGGATTTCGGCGAGGGTTTGCAAATCTTGGGTGTTGCGGTAGGTTTCCAATACCGAAAGTGCGACTTCCACTTGTTCTAAATAGTCGATTTCTTCCTGTACGGCGGCTAACAAAGGTTCTACTGCAATGCGGGCTCTTTTAAGTTTTTGGTGTTTTTTGTAGAGGGCTTGAGCGTTTTGAACTGCGTTTTTTTCCGGATTTAGGGGAATGATAACTGGTTTCTCGGTTTCAAAGTCAGGGAGAGAAATCGATTTCATTCCTGGTTCCCAATGCTGCAAATTTGCCATCAGCAAGTCGGCTTGGGATTTGTGGGTGTCGGCGTCTGCAGATTGCTGCAAGCGTTCTTTAAATGTGTTGGCTTTGAGGCGCAGTTTTGCCAGGACGTTGTTGAGTTTTTGGGTAAGCTGATGCCGCAGTTGGGCGAATACTTCTTGATTGATTTCGCCTGTGTAGTAGCTGTTAAGTATTTCTTGAACGGAAGAGGAAGGTTCGGCAACGGATTCTGTAACGGATTTAACGGATGTTAGTTCGATGGCAGTCGGAATAAGGGAAGAAGAAGAAGAATAGGAAGAAACAGCGTTATTTTCTGGTGCGGGCCAATCGATGACGGTGTAGCCTTCGGGGGTAAAACTCGGGTGAAATTTGGAGTTTTCTAGGCATTGCAGCCAGTATAGCCAGCGCTGGAATAGTTGCTGCCATTCGTCGGGATTGAGGCTGTCGGTGGATTGTTCGGGGTCTAAAGAAGCCGATCGAATCATTGACAAAACTAAGGCTTTACTCATCCCTCGGTAATTCTTCAACAGATTGCCCTTTAATTGCCCAGGAACCAGGCTAATTCGTGATTGCCAGCGGTTTTGAGATTCACTCAGACTCGGCACTGCATCGGTCAAAGACGGGGGCATTTCGTAGGGTTGCCCGGTTTGGATGGGACGGACGGTGGACTGTTTGGCGCTGACTTGGTGGGCGCAGGTGACAACGAGGTTGTCTTGGGCGGTGAGGATGACGTTGCTGTACTTGCCCATGATTTCGGCGTACAGGTGCCAGAGGGCTGGTTCTCCGGGGCGTTTGGCGAATTGCAAGTCTATGACTCTTTCCCAGGATGAAACAGGGGCGATGGAAACTAAGGCTAAACCGCTGAGTTGGTGCCGCAGTTGTTCGCTGAAGGTGAAGGTATCGGGAATACGGGGCGGGGGGTCGCCTACGCAGATGCGGGCGGCAACAGGATGCCAGGAAAGGTCAATCCAGCCGCGCCCTTTCATGGTGCGGAAGGCCAGGGCCACGGTGAAGCGATCGCGCTGGTAGACTTGTTCTAAGCGCGCTGGCAGCCATTGGGCTCGCAGTTCGCTGCAAGTGGCGGTTAAAGTTGTAAAGTCTACGGGTTGCACGGTGGCCTCTTTGCGATCGAACTCTCTATGTCTATGCTGACAGATTTAGGTCGTATTTGACGGATTGTATCAAAGTTTTGAAACCGGATTTGAAAACCGGGTGAAAATCCGCTGATTGGAAATCCGGGGTGCTAATGTGCGATCGTACCTTTCAAATACAGGACACAATCATGTTGTGTCGCTACCTAATATTATTATCAAACCCCTCTTTTTCCCTCTCCCTCTGCGACCTCTGGCGCTGAAACAGTTCATTTCATCCAAAAAATCCAGTAAAAAGCAAGTCCGCAGCACCTATTGGTATGTTATTGTTAGTTAAATGGAAAACATATCTGTTCTCGAACAAGTCGCTAAATCAAATACTAAACCATCTCCCGCCGCCGTAGTCGCAGCCCTCCTAGAAGCTGAGAAAAAGGCGAAAAAAAATAAAGTTTGCTATTCTTTTGAGCAATTAATCGGCAACTGGCAACTCTGCTTTATCACCGGCACAAAAAAGACTCGACAAAAAGCGGGAATTGTCTTGGGTGCGGGACGTTATATCCCTCAGTGGATTGCGAAAATTCAAATTGCTTATTCGGCAGAACCTGTTGCTGGTGGGGAAGCGGATAGCGAAATCGGCAGGGTGGAGAATTCGGTGCAAGTTGGGGCGATCGCACTAACTCTTTCCGGGCCGACTAAGTTTTTGGTTAATAAAAATATTTTAGCTTTTGATTTTACCAGAATTACGGTGAAAGTGTTGGGTAAAACTGTGTATCAAGGATTTATTCGCGGTGGAGAAGCGCGGGAGGGGGAATTTTTTAGTTTGAGTGTGGGGAAGCAGGCATTTTTTGCATATTTTCTGGTAGAAGATGGGATAGTTGCGGCTAGGGGAAGGGGCGGCGGATTGGCTTTGTGGGGGAGAGTTTAGCGGTTCTTAATTGCCTGAAATATAGCTGGTAATTAACCTTGTTCATTTTTGGGAATTGGCGGGATATTTGTTCTGCTTAGCGGTTTACTTCTGTTGTTTACTGCATCAATATTACTCGAAGTAGTAGCTTCCCGGGCGCGATCGCCCACTGACCGCCAAATTGGTAAAGCTTAGTTAAAGTATTTCAATGCTTCTTGTGGCTGGGAGATACTGTCGTAGACTCTATCAATATTACTCAAAGTATTAGCTTCCCCCGCGCGCTCACCCACTTCCCGGTTGATTGGTAAAGCTTTGTTAAAATATTTCAATGCTTCTTGCGGTTGGGAGATGGTGCCGTACACTAAACCAGTATTATTCACAGTAGCGGAATCCCCCCTGCGATTGCCAAAGGTATTGACCGCGGCTAATCTTGATTGTTAGATCCGCTGTTGGTAAGCAGTTCTAGTATTCCGACTAGGGAATTGACACAGAGCCAAATCATGAACTATATTAGAGACATGGATGCAACAGAAACGCTCTAAGCATGACATCCGGTTACCCACTAGGGTCGAGGAAATTCCGGTAAAGACGTTCTGAATACCAAAATTTATTTTTTGGCGAAGGCTCTTTAAGGAGCTTTTGTTATTTTTAAGATAAGGGTAGAGAATTATGTCGAAACCAGTAACTATTTCTCCTATCGAGAAAACTAATACTCAATCAGCAGAATCTCCTCTCTCGGTAACTCGTATTGAAATCGAAAAGTTGTTCGGGAAATACAGTTATGCTCTTTCAAAGGAAGTAGTAAGTACAGGTTCCTTAAGCTCATTGTTTATTTTATATGGTGATAATGGTTCGGGAAAAACCACTATTCTTAAGCTACTTTTTCATCTTCTTTCTCCTTTTGAAAACAGAGGGCATCGTCCTTTCATAGCGCAAATACCTTTTGCTAAATTTGCTGTTTCGCTAGCTGGTGGAACCGATATAGTAGTTTCTCGTGAAGAAAATGATTTACTTGGATCATTTCAAATTGAACTTCTAGAAAAAGGTAAAAGTGTTTCCCAAGTTAAATATAAAATTAATGAGGGCCGAATACCCCAGGGTAGAGATGGAACTCTTTTAAGAAGGTTATCTGAACTTCAGTTAAGTGTATTTTTTCTGGGTGACGATAGAGTTCTCAACAGCGATGTATTTGAGTCAGAAGAAACAGAACTTCAGCAATTATTTCTTATATCGGAAAATCGTCGTATGGGTCTAGATCCGCGACGGTTTTTAAGAACGTCATCTCAGGTTGCCAATATAGATAGAGATTTTGCATTAAAAACTTCTATAGCCCGTACTGAAAATTGGATTCGAGAGCAAGCATTAAAAGGATCTAATAGAGGGTCTGCCAATGTACATAATCTCTATGAAGAAATTATTTCCCGAATTATTACTTCAGGTGAAATAGTACCGGAAGATCTTCCACATTCATCACAACAATTAATTGAAAAATTAAAAGCAGAAGAAGATAGAAGTAAAGAATTTTCTCACTTTGGTTTGATGTCACCACTAGACACTCAAAACCTAATCAGTACAATTGGCAATAATAATGAAGCAACTCTTCCTATTACTTGGAATGTCTTAAAACCATACCTTGATAGCGTTTCAGCAAGACTAGATGCGTTGCAAGAGACACAAAATTTGTTGAAACTTTTTGTAAGTACAGTTAATAGCTTTTTTAATGATAAAAAGATTGAGTTGCACGTTAGAACCGGGTTGAAGATCGCAACTGAAAATGGTCAGGAGATTTCTCCAGAATCACTTTCATCTGGTGAAAAGCAACTGCTGCTATTGCTTTGTAATACTTTAACTGCAAGAGATAAAGCCACAATTTTTATCATTGATGAACCTGAAATATCTTTAAATATTAAATGGCAGCGGCAACTTATTCGTGTACTCCTTGATTTTACGAAGGGTAGCTTAGTCCAGTTTTTACTTGCTACTCATTCTATTGAGTTGCTAGCTCAATATAGAAGGAATGTAGTCAAGCTACAAGATGTGAGCAACGAGATTGAAAATGGAAGATGAGAAACGCCGTAAATTAGATGAGTTAGTTGCTCGGTATGAGCTTGAACCTAGTTTACATGATGTGTATGTTGAAGGATTAACTGATAAGTCTATCATTCAATGGTTTTTGGATGAGTCTAATTTAGATACAAAAAACTGTGCTGTTTACGAAATTGATACTGTAGATATACCTACTGATCAGCTTTTTGCACTAGGATTAAATGACAGTAATCGTAGTCGAGTGATTTTTTTGGCTTTGCAATTGCAAAGGCTTTTTGAAACAAGCCTTCCTCACGTTGTTTGTATTGCTGACAGAGATTTTGATGACTTAATAGGAAATTCAAGTATAGAATCGGAACTTTTACTATTTACTGACTATACGTCAATTGAAATGTATCTTTTCGATTCTAATATTATTGAAAAATTTTTTAGGTTGGCGTTACATAGAGATGAGATAGCAGCGGTGAATATTCTGAAAAATATTTCCCCTATTCTTGAAGAAATGTTTTTACTTAGAGCTGCTAACGAATCTTTGAGTTATGGAATGGAATGGTTGGCCTTAGAGTCGCTAAAACGCTGCGTTAAGAAACGAAAAGGTGGTTCTATGGAATTTGATTCAACTGCTTTTGTTGATAAATACCTGAATAAAAATAATAGAATTTCAGAGAAGAGTGCTTTTTTAGATAAAGTCAAAGAATTACGAGAAAAAAATATATCGCCAATCAGAAACAAGATACGGGGACATGATTTTATTCAGATTTTTTGCTTGTATCTTGCTCCTGATATTCCAAATAATAAAAAAGCGTTTACTGAACCAGAGATTGCATTTGGTGCTTTGCGATGTTGTTTGGATGTAGAGTATTTGATGCAAGAAAAACTATTTCAAGAACTTACAAGGCGTTTGAGTAAATAAACCTTATAAGAGATTTTCCAAAAACTATGCAATACTAGCGACAGAATGTTGACTTTGTGAAAGAAACCGAATAACCTGAACTCTAGCAAGACTTTTTAGAACTGGTATAAAATATCGCCCTCACTGACAAGACTAAAGCATTTGGACATAAAGCCAGAGGTTTGAAACATAAATTTTCGCCCCTCGGCGTACCCCCTACATCTCTCGCCCAAAAATCACATCACCCGTTTCCCGCCGGTATCCGCACAGTGAAAATAGACCCTTTTCCCTCTTCGCTTTCTACCAAAATTTCCCCGCCCATCATGTGACAGTAGTAGCGACTAAGTGTCAGCCCCAATCCGGCGCCGTCGTACGGTCGCGTTGATGAACAGTCAGCTTGCACAAAAGCTTCAAACAATTTGTGCTGTTGTTCTTCCGACATTCCTATTCCGCTATCTTTAACAGATAAACAAATCCAATCCGACTCTTGAACATTCAGCAGGGGACAAGCGATCACCGCAGAATGAGTTTCATCGGCAGGCATTGAATTGTCAATCGCCAATCGATCTGCTGTATTCAATTTGCCACTGCCTTCAATGCGCCTGACAGTCAGTTTCACTCTGCCGTTTTTGGTGAACTTAGCAGCATTACTCAGCAGGTGCATCAAAATCTGCCGCATTTTTTTGAAATCTGCGTGAATGATACCCGCAGTTCGATCGCACTCTATTTGTAAAACATTGCCATTTTTCTCTACCAACGGTTTCGCAGCACTCGCCACATTGTCAACCAGGGATTCGATGTCAAATTCCTGGATTTCGAGTTTCATCCCCCCCGCTTCAATTTTTGACAAATCGAGGATATCGTTAATCAAAGATAGCAGGTGCGTACCCGCCTTCTGAATCTTGTGCAAGTCGGGTACAAACTCATCAAATCCCGCATCCTGGGCATCTTCTGAAAGTAGTTGACTGTAGCCGATAATCGCATTTAAAGGCGTCCGCAATTCGTGGCTCATATTTGCTAAAAACTGGCTTTTAGCAGTGTTAGCGGTGACTGCCGCTTCCTTAGCTTGTTTCAATTCTTTTGTATGTTCGGAAACTCGCTCGATTAAGTGATTGAGAGAGACAGCCAGAGAGCCTATTTCGCCTTGTGCCGTGACGGGGACTCGCAAGTCAAAATTAGACTCGGCGGCTACTTGTTCGGCTACCTGAGTGACGCTGATTACAGGTTTGGCGATCGCCCGACTGGTGCGACAAGCCACAATTCCCGCCACAACTACCGACAGCAGCATACTAATAATAATTATGGCTTTTTCCATTCCTTGGGCGTCTTCCATCACTTGACCGCCTTGGCCCTCTTGCTGCTGGGCAATCTCCAGGATTTTGCTCAATTCCTCAAGGCTGCTGTTGATCTGTTTTACACCTTCTCCGCTTTCTGTCGCCAACAATTTTCGGGCAGACTCTATCTCCCGATGCGAAAGTTGCGATTGCTGGATTTTCTCCAAAGTTGACTTGAGAGTATCGGCGTAGGCTTCTAAATTTTTCGTGCAATCTTGCAGTAAAAACTTGAGAACTTCCGGTTTTGCTGCCAGCCAAGCGGGTTGGCTGTCGGCAAACTTTTCTATACGCAACCGCAGATTTTTTGCCTTAGTAACACTCGCGATCAACTGCTCTTTTTGCAGTTGTACTTGGGCATAATTATCTACAAAAGAATCTAGCTGCGCTCCCTGCAATTGCGCCGCCAGCGCTGCATCTTTAAAATTGCCCAGCAATTGGGCTTGCAGGTGAGCATCATTGAGTTGGTTTACTCCTTGTCCTTGGTAGTAGTCGGCGATTAGCAGTCCACTCAGGGAGCCAAGAAAGCCGATTCCTATTGCCAGCACATACCCGCCACCAATTTTTTGATGGATAGGCAAACTGCCAATTTTAGATGGCCAACTTTTGGTGATTTTTAAGGATGATTTTTGTACAAAATCCTGGGTGGAGGTTTTTTGGCTCGCGGTTTCTACAGAAGCCACTTGTCCGGAAGTAAAGAGTGGCATCAGTTTACCTACCTTGCTATTTTTTTGGTTAACCTTTCGCGTTAGTACAGGCTTTTCCTCCTGGTTAAATGGTTCTAAGTCTGGATTCAATTCGCCTTGGCCTTGGCAAACGGCTACCGATAGACTTGCTGCGTCCCCTGTTTTTTGGAGCAAGTTAATTTTTGACATATGCAACCGCTGTATTCTGTTAAAATTTACCACGCTCTTAAATTCTCCAAACGGAAAAGCTTGTCTATTTTCTAGTAGACATCGGCGAAAAAGTATCTAAAACTCTTGTCGAGTCAGAGGATAAACTTAAATTCGGTTGATGTCTAATAGATAATTAGGCTGTTGATGGCTGTTGCCAAATTACTTTTTCGACTCGTAAAAGTCTGCGGCAGGCAAAATAAATAAAAATTTATCCCGGCAGTGAATTATCCCCGCGTGGAATGTTACAGCCAGAAAATTCTGTCTGATAGGTTTTGCCTGTGAGTTCCCCCAAGCTGATATTGTCTGTTGACAATGCACCCGATTCCTCAGCTTTGGAGTTTGGCTGCCAGCAATGCGACGATTGCTTGACGGTTTTTGTTGAGCATCCGACGACTTTCTAGCACAGAATGTCACAAATGCAGCAGCCGATCGAACTTTTGCACCCTGGCGATCGACTTTTGGCATCGTTGCCCCGCACAGACAAGTCTGAGGTGAAGTGTCGTTAGTTGAGTATAACTGTAGGGCTTGCGAAAAGAAACCCGGTTTCGGCCAGTCAACTGTTGGCGATTGCGAGTTCTGGAGTTGCGGTGGTCAATTCGATCACCAGTGCTAGCTTACCGTCTCTACCCAAAGCTTCATCTGCCAAGTGTACCATCCAGCGATTCGGCTTGGCTTGGGGTCTGGCGGCCAGCACAACGGCCCAAGCTTCCCGTTCTTTGCCGCGACCCAATAGCGCAGCACAAACAGTCAAAGCTGTGGCAGTTGAACGGCTGATCCCACTTTGGCAGCAGATCAGCAAACTGCCTCCCTGTGGCGACATTTTGAGGGCAAAGTCAATAATTTTAAGTACATCCTCAAAGGTAGGCAAGATTTGATCGGGGTCGTCAACGGGGGTGTCGAGGTCGTTAAACTCCAGGCACATTCGGTTCGGGATTTGATCAAAAGTTTTGGGTTCCGGGACGCCTGGACTGCCGATCGAGATCAGGTATTTAATCTCGCGCCCCGCAGCGCGATCGACAATGTATTCGCTGGCTTCTGCTTGCGAAGCAATCAGGATTTTCGGCAGCTTTTCACCGGAGAAATCTGCGGAAACAGAGGGTTCAAAATCAAGTGTTTCTGCCTCAGTGCTGACATCCGCCAAGTATTGGGCAGCCAGCGCCCGAACGTCAGCAAATTCGCGATTTAAAGCTGTTTCCAGAGCAACAATAGCAGCCGTTGAGCCAATGTGACCGAGGGATTTAACAGCCTTTTGGCGCACTCCAGAATTTTCGTCCCCCAGCAGCCGCACCAAACCTGCCACAGCTTCTTCTGTCCGTATTTGCCCCAAAGCAGCAGCAACTCTCCACCGGACATAAGATTCGCTGTCGCCAATTGCGATCGCCAGTCCCGCGACCACCATTTTTTGCAATTTAGCATCTCCCTCTGTATTGATGTTTCCCAGGGCAACCGCCGCCCTGCCGCGCACGAAAATGTCTCGATCCGAGAGCGATTGCATTACCGCCACCATAGCAACCTCGCTGCTGATTTCCCCCAAGGCAGAAACTGCACTGCCGCGCACGTCTGAGTCGTCATGGTTGAGGGCTTGCACCAGCCCAGCCACAGCCGTTTCCGTGCCGATTTGTCCCAAGGCCTCGGCGGCCCTCCAAGAAACTGCATAGGAGTCGGGATCATCATGAAGCAATTCTATTAAGCCGGGTACTGCCTCAGAGACGCCGATTTTCCCCAAAGCCGCCGCGGCCCTAGCGCGGACGATATGATTTTCGTCTCTGAGGGCATTCAGCAGGCCGGGTACTGCCTCAGAGACGCCGATTTTCCCGCAGTTGACCGCCGCCCGCCACCGCACCTCGGAATCTTGGTGTTTGAGGGCTTTCAGCAGCGCGGGGACGGCTGTTTTCGGGTTAATTTTGCCCAAGGCCCAAACAGCCCAGGCGCGCACTTTGGACTCTGGGTGTTTGATGGCTTTGAACAGTGCGGCGGCGGCTGGTTTCGAGTCAATTTCTCCTAAAGCCCAAGCGGCCCAAGCTTGGATTTGGGAATCTTTGGATTCGAGCGATCGGGCTAATTCAATTACTGCCGCTTCGGAGCCGATTTTCCCGATCGCTCGAATCCCATCAAGCCGCACTGCACTTTCTTTGTGGTTTAATGCCGCCACCAGCATCGGAATTGCCATATCCGAACTTGTTAGGGCCAGCAGTTGAATTTTGAGCAGAGGCGAAGTGGGGATTTTTTCGATTAATTTTATTGTGGCTATTTGAAATTCTGGCTTTACCGTTCCTGCTAACTTGGAGCCGAGTTTTAAATTTACTTTTAGAGCTAATTTTACTGCCCGCAAAGCCAGACTTTGCTGTTCTACTTGCGACAATATTATTGCCAAGGTTCGCATCCCTTGTTTTTGTTTCAAATATTTTTGATGAAATTGAGCATCGCTGAGCTCGGGTAGCTGTTGGATGAGGCTTGCTGCTGAGTTCACTGATTTATCCTGATATTTTGGCGAGCGGTTGAGATTGCTCTTTTAAACTCGCTGTCTTAATAAAAATACGGCGGCGCCTACAAAACTAAACTTCTCAAAAAAAGTTGCACCACTTCTAAAATATGTTCGATGCCACTATTTTTGCAACTCCCCAATGATTAATTATCTGGTTTTTTTTTTGCGCGAGGCTTGACAATTAGTAGCGCTTGCTGCTTGGCATCGCTGTGCTATTAACAGGCATAGCTCTGCTATATCATTTTATACTCACATCTTGAACCATTGTCAGCAACAGGCAAGATGCCTGTTCCACAAAGAGTGAATTTTCTTGTGGAACAGGCATCTTGCCTGTTCATAAAAGCTTACTGAGAATGGTGCAACATCCTAAGTTTATACCAAGTTGGCTGGAAATATCGATCGGCTCGGTTGAACCCCGCCCAGCAGAAACAGCTTGATTCCGGGACAATCTCTCAACGAGCATAGGGCCCTTTTTTCAAAACCTTAGCCAAAGCGTTATCGTTATCTCGCAAACCTTCGTAAAAAAACATCACTTCTCCTTGAATGCCGCAAGAGCGGTTGTAAGCAATTACTTGCAACAACAGTTCGGGAGTTATGCTATATTTGCTGCCTCGATTCGTCAACAAAATACCGGGCGACACGCACTTTACTTGCTGCCCGCTAAGCTGTCCCCCCATCATTTTATCGACCAATTGTTTGTAAGCATTAAAATCGCGACGATAAAACTGCGGGTGAAGCAGATCCACCAAATTTTTGTCAACCCAAGCTTTAGAATCTTGCAAATATTCCACCAGTCCCCAGTCATAAGGACTCGGCGACATCGAGAGCAACAAATCAGGATTAATAGCTTTCACTTCTCGGTGTAAACGAGCTACAAACTCAGTAATAATATTAGCACGCCACTGTAGCCAATGTTGTTCTTTACAATCCGACGGCGCTGCTTTACCGCACTCTTCTCGATAGCGTTTAACCGTTTTTTCCTCGTAACCGCCTTCTACGGGAAACGCAATGCGATCGTCTCCTTGAACGCCGTCTACCGGATAATTCTTAGCAACTTCCAACATCAACCCCAGCACAAAGTCTTGCACTTCCGGGTCAAGAGAATTCATCCAGTCAAAGTTATTTTTCTTAAGTAAATTGCCGCTGGCATCACGGGCGGTCCACTCAGGTTTTTTCGCCAGCAAATGACCGCCCTTGCGATTGTAAGAACTCACAAATCCGTATTCAAAACAAGGAATAACTTTTAAACCAGCTCTCTTGCCCTCAACACATATTTCTGCTAAGGGATCGCGACCTTGATAGCGCGAGTCAATTTCCACCCCAAAGTTTTCTCGCATAATTTGAGAAGGATAAGCCGTATAACCCTGGTTCCAAATTATAGGAAAAACGGTATTAAATCCCGTATCGGCGAGAAAGTCCATTGCCTCAGCAATTCGCTCTTTTGATGTGAGAACTTTGGAGTCAGTGGTGGGTATCCAAACGCCGCGAATTCCACCAGGATTGTTAGTCGCAAACGAACTTGGCAGCGTTGCTGGATTTGGTGCAGAAAATCCAGTCGTCGCCAACCGCTGTGGGAAGAAAGAGGCAAAACTGCGAATTGCTGATTGGAAAGGTTTAAAAAATCGCATTTATTTATTCTTTTTTTCTTTGAAGGTGGGTACTGAACCCGCTACGTTATTATTGATTGGTAGCACCCGGTATTACTTATCGATAAGATGCGCCGAAGAACACCCGATATTATTTATGGATAAGGTGCGGATTACGCACCCTAAATTGATTGGTAGCACCCGATATTATTTATGGATAAGGGGCGCTGCGCACACCCCTAAATCGTACTATCCAGCTACTCCCGACAACTTCTGGCTCAAAGCTTCTTTCAAAAGTTCCGCCTTATCAGTTTCCTCCCAAGGCAAATCTAAATCAGTGCGCCCGAAGTGACCGTAAGCCGCCACATCTTGATAGAAACGGCCGCCTCTTTCAGCAGGTAAATTCTGCAAGTTAAATGCCTGAATGATTCCCGCAGGACGCAGTTCAAAATGCTGCTTCACAACTTCCAAAAGGCGATCGTCATCAACTTTCCCAGTGCCAAAAGTTTCGATCATCATGCTAACAGGCCGCGCAACGCCGATCGCATAACTCAACTGCACTTCGCACTTTTGGGCCAAACCAGCCGCTACGATATTTTTAGCAACGTAGCGACAAGCATAAGCCGCGCTGCGGTCTACCTTGGTGGGGTCTTTCCCAGAAAAAGCGCCGCCGCCGTGGCGGGAATAGCCGCCGTAGGTATCCACAATAATTTTGCGGCCCGTCAAACCCGAATCTCCTTGAGGCCCGCCGACCACAAATTTGCCGGTGGGGTTGACAAGGAAGCGAGTTTCTGCATCCGGCTGCACGTTAATATCGGCAAACACGGGTTGGACGACTGCAGTCCAAAGGTCTTCTTTGATTTTGGCTTGAACTGCGGCTGTTTCTGTGATGTCGCCGATCGTTTCGGTGTGCTGCGTAGAAATTAAAATCGTATCTATGCCAACAGGTTTGCCGTCCTCATAGATGACTGTAACTTGGCTTTTGCCGTCGGGACGCAGGTAAGATAACTGACCGGTTTTGCGGACTGCGGCCAGTTGACGGCAAATCCGGTGCGCTAAACTGATCGGCAGAGGCATCAATTCCGGCGTTTCGTTGCAAGCAAAACCAAACATCAAACCTTGGTCGCCAGCGCCGATGGCGTCCAATTCCTCTTCACTCGATTGTTCCCGGCTTTCGTGGGCTGTATTCACCCCTTGAGCAATATCGGGAGACTGAGAATCAAGAGCCACCAACACCGAGCAGCTATTGGCACAAAAGCCATTGTCAGCGTGGATGTAGCCAATATCGGCTATTTTTTTCCGGGCTAATTCTATGTAATTTACCTGAGCTTTAGTGGTAATTTCGCCCGTCAGCAGCATCAAGCCCGTGTTGACGACAACTTCGGCTGCGACGCGGCTTTTGGGGTCTTCAGTCAGTAAGGCATCTAAAATCGTATCTGAAATTTGATCGCAGATTTTATCGGGATGGCCTTCAGTGACCGATTCAGAGGTAAACAGGTAGCGACGTGACAATGATTATTTCTCCTTTGATGGGGACTCTTCCTGCACGACATCTACGACCGACGAGTTATTTTTCCGGTAAAGGCCAAGAATCATCGCGTCTGGGCTACCGTCGAATTTTTTTCGGTCGGCAGAGCCGTGTTGAAGCAGCATTTGATATTGGGTAAAGTGACACTACTATAGCAAAGTCAGTTCCGGGAAGTCCCTAAAAACTTAGATTTTGTAGGATTGTCGATCGATCTTGGACACCGCTCGTCTACCCCCTAACCTGACAAAGGTAAGATACAGTCAGGGTATCGCCTTGTGCAAGGACTATGGCAGGACTCCAAAAATCACCAAACTTGATCCAAACAATTGCCGACCTAGAATTTCCCGGCGGCCCCATACCGCTTGACTCTCGATTTTATATTGATCGCTCAGGGGCCGAAGCCCTGGCCTGTGCAGAAATTAGCAAACCCGGAGGCCTCGTTCGCATTAAAGCTCCCAAAAAAATGGGCAAAAGTTCGCTGATGCTGCGGATAATTGACGCGGCAGTCGATCGTGGATACCGCACAGTAACTGTAGACTTTCAGCAAGCCGACACAGCGGTTTTTGCTAGTTTAGATAAATTTTTGCGCTGGCTTTGTGTCAATGTCGCTCGGCAACTCAAACTCGAACCAAATATTGATGAATTCTGGGATGAAGATATGGGCAGCAAGGTAAGCTGCACTATTTACTTTGAAAACTATTTGCTAGAACTAATTGACAGTCCCATTGTCTTGGTGATTAACGAAATAAATCGAGTATTTGAACGCACCAATATTGCTCAAGATTTTCTGTCGATGATCCGTTTTTGGTATGAACAAGCTCGCGCTAGCAAAACTTGGCAAAAACTCCGCATTGTTGTCATTCATTCGACAGAAATTTATATTGCTTTGAATCTTAATCAATCTCCATTTAATGTAGGAATGCCGATTAAACTCTCAGAATTTACTGCTGAACAAGTTCAAGATTTGGCGTGCAGACACGGAGTGAACTGGAGCGATAGCGATCCGATAGAGCAATTAATGAACATGGTAGGCGGGCATCCTTATTTAGTGCATTTAGCCCTGTATCACCTGGCAATTTTGCAACAAAATCGCCTGTCCGTCGATCGAGATGAGCCTGTGGATGAACTGGGGCGAGCCGAGTTGGCAGAATTGTTAACAGCAGCTCCTACTCACAGCGGAATTTATAGCGACTACTTGCAAAATCACTCGATCGCCATTCAACAGCAGCCCGAACTCGCCTCCGCATTTCAACAAGTTGTCGATGCTAAACATAGCATTCACCTCGAACCTTGGATCGCTTATCAGTTAGACAGCATGGGACTGGTCAAATTAGAGGGAAATAACTGTAGTTTGTCTTGCGAATTATATCGCCTGTATTTTCAAGGGCAAAATTTGTGCAAGGACAAGTGGTCGGTGGTGGATTTTGAGGAGTTGCAGCAAGAAAATCAAAGGCTGCAAGCTTTGGTGAATGTGGATGAACTTACTCAAATTGGTAACAGACGGTATTTTGATAGTTGCTTGCGAACTGCATGGAAACACATGGCTCGCGAGGGGTGTCCGATATCTTTAATTTTGTGCGATCTCGATTATTTCAAAATATATAATGATACCTACGGACATCAAGCAGGAGATGATTGTTTGCGATTGGTAGCTCAGACAATTCGCCGATCGCTCCAGCGTCCTGCTGATGTAGCTGCTCGCTACGGGGGCGAGGAATTTGCTGTAATTTTACCTGAAACTGATGCGTCGGTGGCTGTGGTTGTGGCCGAACAAATTAGAGCGAAAGTGAAAGCTTTGAATATTGTTTTTAACCCCGATAGTGTTGACGGTCTACCTAATTCTGTGTTAACGATTAGTTTGGGAATTGCCAGCGTTGTTCCGAGCGAGGAAAATGATGCGACAACGCTGCTACTGGCGGCTGATGAGGCTCTTTATGACTCGAAAAGGCAGGGGCGCGATCGGCTCACTATGAGTACGCTTTTAAATTTTCGATTGGCCGCTGTTAATTAGGGCTTGCTGAAAAAGTGAGAAAACAGCATTTAGAAAGATGAGTGAATTCGAGTTCTCCTCGGCAATATA
>NZ_JAUBSA010000074.1:0-27381 GCF_036702115.1 Microcoleus sp. LAD1_D5
TACACGTTGTCAACGCCGAACGCGAGTCAAAGTCTTTTGAGGTAAGGGTTTTAGGCTTATTCAGCAAGCCCTAATTAGCTAATTCTGGGGGAATATAATTCGTTTCTACACATACAAAGTCCGCCCGCGCGGACTCTGAAGAAAACCATAGTTAAGAAGTGGATTTGATGTTAATAGCGGGGGACGGTTCGATCGACTACCATTGAGTAAGCATCGATGCCGCCAACGATATTTTTAACGTTGGTAAATCCTCGCTGGGCTAGCCAGTGGCACATTTGAGCTGATCGCACTCCGTGATGGCACAGAACTAAGGTTTCTTTGTCGCGATCGAGTCTAGCGTCAATTTCACCAGACCATTCGGCAAACTCGCTCAGCGGAAAAGCTACAAATCCCGGCAGTGCCGCGAGTTCAATTTCGTTAGGTTCCCGCACGTCTACAAGCTGCAATTTCTCAGCATTGGTTTCTGCTAATTGGCGACCTAATTCTTCGACTGTAATTTGAGCAAAAATTTCTGACATTGCATTAGGGAAAAGTAGTCATAGTCATGAATTAGTCAACAGTCAACTGTTAACAGTCAACTGTTAACAATAATTAATTGAGGGGCGCAGGCGGTGGAATTAGCTCCACAGGAGGGGTAGGTGCAGGGCGCCCGTCCAACTGGCTCACGCTGTCCCTGGGGTCAAGACAAGTGGCGATTAACCGGTCAGTGGGAAAGTCGAGCCTGCCGCTCAAACCGACTACGCATTCAGCAAACTGTTGTGGCAATAAACTGCGGCGGCATCCATCGAGCACTACCAGGGGATCTGCCGGTTGAGTTCGACTTTTGCCGTTAATATTCACTACGCAAGTAGCCAATTCGTTGGGACGCCTCACCTGCCGACAGCTAGAGAGCGCTTCGACACCAGAAATCTTGGTTTTGCGATTGATTTGGAGGGCGCATTTAGATATGTCGCGGGGGCGGAGGGCGTCAGCACAAGCGGCGGCGGCTGCCTCTGCCCCCACTCCGGCTTCGATTAGTTCCAGGGCGCAGACGCGATAGGGATTCCTATTGCGAGGGATTCTAATAGTGATGGCTGATGCTGGCGAGATTGGCACTGCTGTTGCCAACAAACCTAGTGCTGCTAGCTGCGTGCCGAGAGCCAATATCCAGCGCCCGGTAGGGCTTGAGACTGTTGATGCTGGCTTTGGGGAAGAAGTGTGGGAAAAATTGCGGTTGTGCATGGCAGATCGAGTAGTGAGTTTTTTGGCTGATTGGGGCGATCGATCGATCGGCTTTTCCTTCAGAATTTACCTCACATTATGGCTCGCGCTGCGGTCGATCGTTTTTTTATCGATCTTTATTTGAATTTTGACCGTTACCAACATATAATATAGAGTCTGCATAAAATTGCATACAGATATTAGAGAGGAAAATAAATGTCTCGATATCGAGGCCCCCGATTGAGAATCGTCCGTCGCCTGAAAGAGTTGCCGGGTCTAACCCGCAAAACCCCCAGACGAGATTATCCGCCTGGACAGCACGGTCAAAACCGCAAAAAGCTCTCTGAGTATGCGGTTCGCTTGCAAGAAAAGCAAAAACTCCGTTTCAATTACGGTGTGACGGAACGTCAACTGCTCCGTTACGTCCGCAAAGCCCGCCGTGTCACGGGCTCCACAGGTCAAGTGTTACTGCAATTTTTGGAAATGCGCTTGGACAATACTGTGTTTCGGATGGGAATGGCTCCAACCATTCCGTCCGCTAGACAATTGGTAAATCACGGTCACATAACTGTCAATGACCGTGAAGTCAATATCGCCAGCTATCAGTGCAAGCCTGGTGATGTGGTTGCTGTGAAAAATAGAGAGCGCTCGCGCACAATGGTAGAAGCTAATCTCAAAGACCCAGGCTTGGCTCACTTGCCGAATCACTTGGAATTTGATAAGCAAAAACTGGTTGGCAAAGTTAACGGCGTTATCGAACGCGAGTGGATTGCTCTACAGATTAACGAATTGCTAGTGGTGGAATACTACTCACGGCAAGCTTAATTTATTAGTCATCAGTCGTTGGTCATTAGTCATCAGTTGGTTGCTAGCAGAATAATTAATAATTGGGTACGAACCCAGTTATTGATTAATTGCTACTGAATAATGAGGACTAAGGACTGAGGACTAAGAATTCATAATTTTTAACACTCCCACCCCTAAAAAGGGATGGGATTTTTTGAAGGTTTCGCTTCAAATACCCCTAAGCTTTTCTGCTATTTGCTTGAATTTTTTAAGGGTACTTAAACAATAAACCTATTGCAAAAGTCTGGACGCGATAATTTTTACGAAAATGCCAACTGTACCGTTCAGGGGGCAACAAGCGCCTCCAAAGCAAAAGCATTACAATACAGTGAAGTTAAACTTCTGAGTTGGACTCTCAACAGGTTAATTTTTTTAAACTTTTGTAACAATTGCCAATATAGTCCTACAGCAGTTGGGTATCTAATCTATAGTCGGGATGTGGAGGTTATAAGGACAATGAAATACATTAAGTTTCAAAGAATTGCTCTAACCGCGGCTCTGATCGGTGCGACCACAGCCGGTTTTAACAGCACAGTTATGGCACAGCAGGCGTTAGAGTCCACCAAGACTATTCCTGGGAGAATTGATGATTCATCACCTCCTGTTTTTATTTCTGGTAAATCTCATCCTGGAATAGAGTACACCTTTCAAGCTGTAGCAGGTGATAATATTCAAATCACAGCTGTGAGCGAGCAAGGCTCTGCAATTGATATTGTTTTAATGGTGTATCCGCCCAATCAGGCACCTATAGGTCCTATTAATCTAGACTTAAATGGAGGTACAAAGGAAGTTTTTTCGGAAAACTCTATTGATACTGGAGGGAAGTGGAAAGTTCGTGTAGTTTCTAATAACTATCTAGCTGGAAACTACAGCATCACGCTTCTTGTTAAACGCAATGGTGGTGTGGTGGAACCTACAGAACCGGTGCCTTATGCGGATCAGGTGATGAAAAAACTCAGCTTCATCTCAACAGCTTGCAGTTCTCCTGATGTCGTTGCAGTAATTGACATTGGAGGTGAAACAAGATGTACAACCAGTTGGAAAGCTGGAGAGTGGGTTTACAATGCAGAAAAAAATCGGCTAATCCCTAAAGAACCTGCCGATCCCTATATTGCAACGATCAATAGTTGGGGAGCAACTCGTGTCGATTGTAATGCAGGGACTGCTGTGGTTAGGATTGCTTTTGAAACGGACAAAGTTTACTGTATTGTACCGAGATCAGGAGTACCGGCTGGGAACTACACCTACGATCGCACAACGGGAGAGATTTTCCCCCTGAATGCTGATCCCACAACCCGTACCACTCCTGGGTCAGTCAATACACCGCCTGACGACGGACCACTATACTGAGTTGTTGTTACAAGCCGTAACAAGTTGCGGATTAATTGATAGTAACAACTCGATGACCTGGGTGCTTTTATTCTATGCTTTCGCTTATTTTATTAGGAAAAAAACATCATGAAATCTCAATCGCTCGCTTCCCTTTCATGTTTAGCAATGGCTGTCGCAGGTATGGTGACGTTAACCAGTGAAGCCCAAGCTCAACGAATTAGTCCTACTCCTGGTGGCGGCGGCAGCATCCCAGTAGGGCCTACTCGTCCAATCTCACCTCCAGTTCGACCCCCAGCAATGACAACTGTTCGTTGTGCAGGTAGAGTAACAGTCGCTGAAAAGAATGGCAGACAATCACCCGTTATTACATGGACTACAAATTACTTTGGAGATACATATTCTCCTGAAACCCGCTGCCAAATGGTTTCCCCTAAATTGCACAATGCAGTCATGGCGAATGGAGGAAGTTTTGCAGGAGTACGTTTTCATACTGGAGTTGTCAACGAGGAGCTGGTGGTTTGTGTTCTAGGGAGCGGTCAATCTGGGTGCAACTCCGGCAATGTGTTGTTTACCCTCAAGCCAGAAAATCGACCTCGCGTTGGACAAATTCTGCAAGAGTTAACGAATTTTTCACTATCAGGATCGAGTAATATTACGGAAAAGAGTGGTGAGGGAATACAAGTGGATATGAGTGATTTAGAGCAGGAATTAGGAACTTCCGACCCGTCCTCTGCACCTGATGAGTCTCCATCTCAACCTGCTCCCAACGAGCCGGTCTTCTAATCTCTTATCGTAATCAATCCCCAAAAATTAACCAGAAAGAATCTTTTGTAGGGGCTGTCCTGTAGAGGCATCCCCTACTCTTTTAAACTTGATATTGATTGCCTCACAATGGAGCTATTATCTACCTTAATTGGGTTACACTTATTCGCTATTAGTCCTGTATTACGGGAATTGTCAAGGGGTTGGGGGATTCCATTTCCAACTCATCCCCAGAGTTCAATCCTTAATACCGCAACCGTTCTACCCTCCCAAACACTAACTTCCCGTTTACCCGCAGTCGGGGTAGCAGTTCCTGAAATTGCTAGACAAGCTACCGTTAGAATCCTAACAGAACCCGGTTTAGGATCGGGTGTAATTATCGATCGCCAAGGACAAACCTATACAGTATTGACTTGCTATCATGTTGTGGAGAATAGCTATTACAACAAATACACGGTTCTTACCTCAGACGGTCAATCCTATCACGCTGAATGGCGGCGGTCTGTTCAGTTCGCAAACTTAGATTTAGCCTTAGTTCAGTTTACCAGTAACCAATCTTATCGAGTCGCTACCATAGATTTACAACCCCTTGCACTCGGAGAATTAGTTTATGCCTCTGGATTTCCGAATTGGTATTGGCCTAACCAAAATTCACCTTTAAGTACAAAGGATTGGGGAAATAAAGCGTACCGTTTAACGGTGGGAAAGGTGGGAATGTTATTGAAGCGAACGCTTCCCCAAGGATACCAACTCGGTTACACCAATGAAATTGAAAATGGCATGAGTGGAGGGCCAGTTTTCAATCAATATGGTCGCTTAATTGGCATTAATGGCCGCCTTAAGTATCCGTTTCAAGGAATTGATGCGTTTAAATTTGAGGATGGAACAGTTCCTTCAGAAGAGCTATTTCAACAAATGGAAGCCTTAAGTTGGGCGATTCCCATTTCGCGGTTTCAGAAACCAAAAACTCCTCCGGCTTCAGAAACATTATTTTAGAAATCTGAGTAAGAGTTTTTATACAATTAGAATTGATGATATTAATAATTATGATTATATCCCGTCGAGGGTCTAGCATTTTATCGATGTTTTTAGCGTTAATTACAGCGCTAGGCTTAATTCTATTAAGTTCACCTTCTCAAGCAATTATGCCCGATGATATCGATGCGATGTCTTCCCAAACCACAGTTTTAATTGGGAGATCTCTGAAAAACGGTGATGGAGGGCGAGAAACATTTGATCCCGGTTCTGGTGTGATTGTTGCCCGCAGTGGTAATATTTATTATGCAGTCACCAATACCCACGTTGTTCAACAACCTAACAGTGAAGGTACTTGGGGAGTTGTGACCTGGGATGAAGAATTACATCTAGTTCGCGATGTTGGGGATAATATCATTCGATTTGGGAACTATCAGTCTGACGATTTACCCATCGGAGGATTTGACCTCGCCTTAGTCAAATTCACCAGTAATAAGGATTATCCAATTGCTGTTATGAGTAATAATTCTGAACAGATTCAAGTTAATGAGCCAGTTTATCTATCCGGTTGGCCTAGATCAGAAGATGGGAGCCCTCGTATTGTGCGTGTTTTTAGTTCAGGTAAGTTAGTTAAAGTTGATGATACTCCCTTTTCAAATGGGGGGTATAACATTATGTATGATAACTGGACTAAAGGGGGGATGAGTGGCAGTTCAGTTTTTAATCAAAAGGGAGAAGTAATCGGGATTCATGCTGCTGGCAGAAAAAACGGCAATATTTACTGCATCGATCCGGAGTTAAATCTTAATAGTAGTTGTGGAATTCAAGCGGTTTATTTGATTAGTCAAATTGAATCTAAGCAGATTAGACTAACTTTTAATCCGCCACCTGTCAATCCTTCGGTAATTTCTAGAGGACGGGCAACTAAAGCTGAGGCAGATGTCATTGAGGATGTGTATAAAATATTTAATCGTGTAGAATCACAACTCAGAGATTGTCCAACCGGAGTCCTTATTGATGAATCTGGATGTGAAAGTTGGTAGTGGTAAAAAAGTAGCGATTTTGGCCTTCTCAATTATTTTCTCTAAATCATTGAATCTTACTCAAAAAAAGATTCAATGACAAGCCCTTGAATTCTAAGAACTCTCTACCAATCTCAAAAAAATGAAAAACTTAACCTTACTTCCCAGCACTAACCTCATTTCAGCTTTAGATAGTAATAACAACAGCACACTTGAGACAGGAGAATTAGCAATTTTAACGAATAACCTGAAGTTTGCTCAACAAATTAATATTCCTGGCCCAGAACCTTTACCTACTTTTACTGGCCGTATTCAAGGAACAAAATTCACCAACGATCTCAATCGTAACGGAATTTTTGAGGCGGGAGAGGATCAACCTCAGCCGGGTGTTACCATATTTTTAGATCTGAATAACAATGGTCAACTCGATAGCGGAGAATTACAAACTCAAACAAATAGTTTAGGTGGTTATTCCTTCTCAAATTTACCCCCCGCCACCTATACTGTTCAAGAAATTGTTCCCCCAGGTTTCACTCGTGTTACTCGAGTTCAAGGTGTTACTGTCGTTGCTAATCAGACCACTAACTTTGACATTGTTAATCGTCTGGATTTTGCACTGCCATCACCAATTTTCACTGGCCGTATTAGTGGAACAAAATTTAACGATCTCAATCTTAACGGAAGGCTTGACGCGGGATCAGATCAACCTCAGTCAGGTGTCACCCTATTTTTAGATCAGAATAACAACGGTCAACTCGATAGCGAAGAATTACAAACTCAAACAGATAGTTTAGGTGGTTATTCCTTCTCAAATTTACCCCCCGCCACCTATACTGTTCAAGAAATAGTTCCCGCAGGGTTCACTCGTGTTACTCCAGTTCAAGCTGTTGCTGTTGCTAATCAGACCACTAACTTTGACATTCTTAATATTGCACAAACCCCACCAACTGTCACTGGTAGTATTAGTGGCAGGAAATTTAATGATATCAATGCTAACGGAATTTTTGACGTAGAAGAACCAGGAATTCCAGGGTTTACTATTTACATCGATATCAACAGAAACAACATCCTTGATAGCCGTGAACCCTCAACACTAACAGATGTCAGAGGTTTCTATCAGTTCAATGACCTACCACCCAATACTTACATACTTCGGGAAGTCCAACAACCCGGTTTTGTAGCCACTCAGGTTCCTAATCCAGTTACAATTCCTCGTCAACCCGATTTTGTAGCCTCTCAGCTTCCTAATCCAGTTACAATTCCTGTTGTTAGGGGTTTCAATGCAGAAAATATTAATTTTGGAAATGCTCGAACAACGCCGCCCATTGGCATTCCTGGGATTTTGCAGTTTAGTAACCCCAGCTATTCAGTGAATGAAGATGGCACAACCAGTCTGGAAGTGATGGTGACTCGAACTGGAGGTAGTTTGGGAACAGTGGATGTAACTGTATTAGCGAGTGACGGCACTGCAAATGCAGGAACAGATTATAATGCTACACCGATTACTGTTTCGTTTATCGATGGGGATACCACACCCAAGCCCATCCGAATTCCCATCATTAATGATTCTCTATTGGAACCCAATGAAACTATTAATCTTTCCTTAGTTAATCCCACAAACGGAGCAACTTTAGGTGTACAGACTGCTGCAAGTTTAATAATTAATAGTAGCGATACTGGTGTCTCCTTACCTTTAGATAATTTGGGTAATTTACAAACTGTTGCTAGAGATCCTTTAATTCGAGAATCTGGTTTTGACTTGTCTGCAAATGCTTTGGCAATTGTCAGTGCACAGCAAGGAGGAAGCGGTAATTTTATCGATCCTTTGATTAACCCCGGACAGGTTGCTCGTGGGATTACCTACGATGAAGGACAATCCATTATCATCAATGTAGGCAATGGATTCGGTCAAAAATTCAGCTTCCGTTATGCTTCTCCATTTGCCGAGCATCAAGTGACGATTTATGATGGAGTGAATGGAACAGGAAATGTTTTAGCCTCAGTACAATTGCCTCGAACAACTGACTCTAATTTAACGCCCGGTGCTTATATTTTAGAAAGCAATCCTTCATCAAATCTGTTGTTTCAAGGGACTGGCAAATCAGTAATTCTAGGAAACCAACCTAATAAACTCGTGATCGGCGATATTACTTTTGGCTAAAGTCATTCTATTGTTTATCCTTGGGAAACTCACTTGGGGAACGCTCTGTTCCCCTTGAGTGTATGCGTAACCCCTTAATTACGTCCTCTTTGAGAGGGAATAATAACATTTGTTCGGTCAAAAGTGGGAGATAAATTTAGTTGTCCAGGACGCAACTGACCTGCATTTTGTCCGTTAAACCCTACTTTTTGTAAAGAATCTACTGTTGTAGCCACTCCACCTGTCCCACTCAGGGGATCGGCAGTTCCCCCTAAAGCATCATTTAAAAATGTCTCCCTGAATCCCCTTCTTCTTCTTGCTTCTGGATCTTGTGTTTCTTCAAAAAAAGTGGGTCGGGTACGTCGAGATTGAGCAATAGTTTGAGTTTCTGAACTGGAGTGAGACGAGTTTAAACTTTCTGCTTGGCTATGTGAAGGAAAAAATCCTATTCCTCCTAGACTCAGAATCACAATAGCCAGGAAGGGATTCAGAACTTTTGAGTTGGGTAAATACTGATTCACGATTTTAATCTCCAAAACTTGTGTTCAATTGAGGACAAACTGCTTAGAACAGAAATGTTGTTCTGAGGACACCCATAAAAATTGTGTTATTATCAGCATTATGTTCAGGAGCAGTAATAACAAAGAAACCCGGAGTAACAAAAATGTTATCCGATACACCCCAGCGATAAAATGTCTCAAAGTGTAGAGACGTATTTCGATCGGTTCCGTTGGGTAAATCCCGACCTGCAACTAATTTAGGGGGTTGACCAATGATGAAAGCCAATAAGTCTCCCTCACGACCAAAGGGATCGGAAATCCCCACAGAAGCCGCGTAAGTTGTTGTATTAGCATAGGCATTGCTATTAAGGAAGTTCCCCATTGTAATACCTCCCCATGCCCCCAAGGTAACTTGACGATTAATCCGCCATTGAAACGATGCACCTAGAGCATTAACCTGTATGGGTTTCTCCAAACCGCCAGAAGTATCGGCATTTAAGCTACCTGTAAAGGTATCGAGGCTGCCATTGGCAGAGTAGGCGTTAATGTAAGTTAGACCTGCTAAAGTATTGCCAGAGGGTTTAATTAAAAACTGAACTCCCAATGTACTGTGATCGGAGCCACTGATACCTTGATTAGGATCGCTGCTGTTTCTTGTTCCATAGGCAACTTGCAATCGCAGCCAATCTGTTACTAACCAATCGGCACCTGCTCCTGCATCTAAGCTACCAATTTTAAAGAGAGGACTGGCTTCACCAAATCGAGAAATAGCTCCCCGTCCCGTATCAAAGTAGGGAGAATTCGCGGTAAGTACGTTGCTAAGACTGAAGCCGACAGGTCTAGCCGTAAAGACTACGCGATTGTTAAATGCAGGAAATCTGTATTCTAATAGGTCTAACGCGATTCGGTTATTGGTATCAGTCTGAGAAGATAGCAGGGCCATGTCACCAAATCCTGGTTTCTCAACTGTTCCGGCATAGCCTCGATTGGCCGAGTTTCCACTAACTAAGCCAATTCTTAAGCGATCTAAACCACTAAAAGATGAGACGGTTCCCACACGCACCAAATTATTAAAAACGGGTTGGTTATTACTTTGGTCTCCAGGGGGGTCGCCTCCTGTTGCTGTGGCTAACGCAAAAATGGCTTCTCCTCCCAAAACTGTAGTTGTGGAGAATCGGTTAGCTTCGAGTTCAGCAGTACGAGCTTCTAAAGTATCAACCCGACCTCGTAAGGTAGCTAATTCTGCGGCAAACTCTTCTTGCAGTCGCTGTAAAACGGCTAAGTCTTCCTGGGTTATTTTATCGACTGCAGATGCAGCAATTAATTCATTGACTCGTTGCAAGCAAGCATTCAAACCCGCAGCAAACTCGTAACGAGTCATGGCTCGATTCCCTTTATAAGTGCCATCGGGATATCCGCTAATACAACTGTAGCGTTCAACTAAAGATTGTAAGGCTTGAAACGCCCAATCGGTAGGCTGTACGTCGGACAGTTGGGAAACAGATGTGACCTGACCTTGAACTTTTACAAAGTCATCTTTAACCTGCTGAGGCTGTACGTCGGACACTTCGGAAACAGATGTGACCTGACTTTGAACTTTTACAAAGTCATCTTTAACCTGCTGAGGCTGTACGTCGGACGCTTGAGAAACAGATGTGACCTGACCTTGAACTTTTACAAAGTCATCTTTAACCTGCTGAGGCTGTACGTCGGACACTTCGGAAACAGATGTCTCCTGACCTTGAACTTTTACAAAGTCATCTTTAACCTGCTGAGGCTGTACGTCGGACACTTCGGAAACAGATGTCTCCTGACCTTGAACTTTTACAAAGTCATCTTTAACCTGCTGAGGCTGTACGTCGGACGCTTGAGAAACAGATGTCTCCTGACCTTGAACTTTTACAAAGTCATCTTTAACTTCCTCTTTGAGAGTCGGGGCAATGTTTTGAGGTGCGGTTGGGGCGGTGGCACTTGATGGTAATGAGTCTAGAGACTGGGCAAATGTAGTATCCTGAAACGTGAGTACAAGTAATATTGGGAAAATGGACAAAAAATACTGTATTCGCATAAACTCCTTTTCATAAGATATTTTTGTAACAATATAATATAATTGATTCAGGATTTACGCAACTGGCACATGGTGATGAGTGCGCTCGCCCCAACTGACTCAGGATTGCGATCCTCTTCGAGGGCTGCGCTAACGACGGATTTGGACTATCCTAGACGGACGTTGGCGATCGGCAATAAACCTGGTTTAATCGAATTCCCGATCGCACATATGGGATTTTTGAGAAGGTGCGATCGGCCAACTAATTTTGCGTTTTGTGGATGGAAGAGTCGCGAGTTCAACTTGTTGATATACTAGGGTGTTTTGCTTTTAGGAAATAGTATAAGTAAATTCACTTAATTACACTTAAGATCGGAATGGCTAAAAAGCTTGCTGTACAAGCATTATTCCTTCTACTTAGCACCCTCAAACCGTTCTAGCAATTGAATCTGTTGACCAGGGATTCCCTCAAAGTAATTAAAGCAAGACCAGTTAGTAAGGGAATTAGTTTGGTGTTCTTTTTGCAAGACATCTAATGTCCGGCGCTACCCTGGCGGTTGCTATAACTTAGACAGGATAAGCATTTGGCGTTGCTGATTCACGGTATGAATTAACTTTTCTCGGAAATTACAAAACTCACCCGACTTGGCTTATCGCAATTGGGAAATCTGAATTCCTACCTGTATTCAGCAACGCCAGCATTTTACCTCAAACCACACCCCTGAAAGAAACCACGCCCTGTCCCCGACAAAAATTATTCCCTTAAAATGTTTCTTCTCCTGTGGGTTCTTGGTGGACAATACCTCGCTTTTGAAGGCGATAATTCGCTACAACCGGGTAAACAACACCGCGTATCCGATTGATCGCACCTACTGGACGATGAACTGCTAAGCCGTTCCAGGGAGAATATCTCAGGTTTTCGTTGAAATCAGATTGTTTTTCATAATCAATAATCTGATGCTTGACGGTGAGACGACCTACTCTCAAGAAGGGTGAATCCTTTTCCTTCCAGACATTGATGCCATCGTCGATCGGCATTTTTAGGCTGGTTTGGAACTGAATGCCAAAATCCCACCAGTATTGAGCATCAGGTTTCGCCAAGGCTTGAATTAGATCATCGCGGTAATAATTGTCTGGTTGTTTGGGAGCGAAACCCAAGGCTTTAGCGCGATCGACAAAAGGAATTTTAGGAATTCCCGGTCGAGATTGTTCTGGAATTATCCCGTGCGGTGGTTTGCATGAAACCGGAGTAAACCCATACTTAATTACAGCAGGATATTCGACAGGAACTTCACCAGGCTGGGAGGGATCGAAATCGGGATTGAGACCCAAAGCAGAGGGTGAACCGCTCCAATATTTGGCTGTTAGCAAACTCTTCGGAGTCCGGCTACCCGTAAGCGTCGAGACAGCTAAAAAGTGTCTGGGATGTCGCATTAGCCACTTTTTCAATGTCTCTGGTGATTCAACCAGAGCAGAAAAAAAGCCGTAGTAGTCTTTGATGGTTTGGCTCACAAATATCTCTGAATTGTGAACAATGATGTCCTGGGTTTGTGACTCGTGGCTTTGCGCCAGTCGTTCCCCTTCCACCCCCATCACTTTCACTGACATTGAGCGCGAATCTTTTTGGTAATCAGGGTATACTGTGGTAGCCCCGTTAGCAAATCGCAGCCAAACAGGATATTGTTTGGGTTTGGCTAGCAAACCTTGCTTAAGGGAAATCGCATTGAGTTGCGAAGAATTTAACGAGGCGCGTTTGCCCAATTCCCGTTTAATCTCTTCCTCATCAAAGTCAAAAATTTCCAGAGTTCCTTTAACGCACGCATGAGTTTTGGCGTGAGTATCTCGCAGGGCCCGCTCCTTATCCCCGTAAAGATTATCCATCCGAAGCTTGGCCTGCTCAACCAAAAGATCGTAGTATTTGCGTTCGTCCTGTTCGGGATATTCGGTAAATAACTTTTTGTTCATAACATAACCTTCGGTTAATCGCTAAAAAAGGTTCTACACAAACCGTTGCATCTGTTAAACAGTATAACTGCTGGTGCAATTGCTCCCGAATTGCCGTAGCCGAGCGCTTGCGAAAAGATCGCCTTTTTATTCCTCATTTTTGAGGGCGCAGGTGTCTTTGCGCCCCCAACTAATTTGAGTCTTAGTTGTCAGTTACAACTTAAAGCTCGAAGGAGACTTTGTACTTGGGATCGCTTGGAGGAACATTACGATTCACTAAATCAGAGACTGTTTTGGTATTTTGGATAATTTCCCAACCAACCTCAGAAAAAGTTTCCTTATTGAAGACTTTAGGCGATAACAAAGGATTAGTTAAAGCTTGGGAGAAAGCATCAATGCCAATTATCCGTGCTACTAAAGGCGGAATTGCTGAATTTTTCCGGACATCTTCAGCGTACAATCCGACAAATAATTCAATGTTATCAACATGACCGTACAACTCTTTTAATTTCTGTTGAGCGTATTCGTCACCCGTAATTTGATTGAAATCAGTCACCTTGGGATAACCACACATTTCGCGGTAATCGTTATAACTGGCTAACTGCGCCTGCCGTCCGAGTTTAACAGATGCTAGTTCGGTAGCATCAATAAATGTATAGGGTGTTCCTGCGATCTTAAAATCAGGTGTGTTAAACAAACCAATTCTAGTGCCTGGTTGGGAACAAGTTTCTTCCATCAATGCACCCAACCCTTTATCGATTAACATCTGATTATTCCAGAGGGAATCGTACATGGATTTTTCTTTGCCGTCATAGGTAAAGGTTTCCGGAACCGCACTATGCCAGCGATAGACAAAACTAAACTCAATCGCCATCCAATTTTCTCGATACCAACTTTCCTTGGTAAAAGCTTCTGGATCGGCAAAAAACCTAAAATTATAGGGCGTAATGTGGAAAATGTACTCTTCCATAATGATATTGAGAACAATCACCATGAGAATATTTCTCGCGGTTTGGAAGAGCCTCTCATCGTCCCAATCCGGATAGCTTTTGGACAAAACATCACAAATTCGATTATGCTCCCTGATACATAAAGTGTTGAGCATGACATAGCCAATTTGGACGTTTGCCCGTTCAACTCCCATTGCAAATAGCTTGCCTTTCTTTTCGGGGGGTTGTCTTTTCTCATCATTAAGGGGTGCATGAAGACCTTCAAATTGAGGATCGATAATACCCTGCTCAGGATCGGCATAATAAAAGAGTGGATACTCTTCTTCTACGCCATCTTTGCGCTTGAGTTTTTGGGTTTTAAATTTACCGTCTTTGAAAGCTCTGAGCATATTTGTTTGTTTGCGGGTCAACCCGTAAACATTACACATATCAATCTGATGATTGGAGGTATTTTTGAAGCGGTTTTGCTGATCGATCCGGAGAAAACTATCTGTAAACCACTGCACCCAATAGGGAAAGAGCAGAGTCGATTTTTCCGAATAAATGGTTTTTCCGTCTCTTTTTTGGAATAAGGTCTTTACTTTGTCCAGTGGTGGTAAATTCCCTTCTTTGTTAAATTCCGGATCGGGAGGTAAATGTCGCCCAGTATAAGTCTTGTCTATAAGTGAATCCCAAGAGATATAGGTATCAGTTTTCTTGGGAATATCTGTCCCTGGAATTTTGGGATCTAAGCCCATTAAGCTATAGGGAAGCGGGCGAGTCGGAAGTTTGTAAATGATGCTATTGAGAAAAAATTTGTTGAGTTTACGTTTCAGAGGCTCGTAACTTTGAACTAAATCCCAAATTGGTTTGAAATGAGTCAACGTATATGCTAAAGCTTTGTTGCTCAATCCATCTCTAGATGTATCTCTTGTCATGATTGCTTTTCCTTTCGATTGTTGTAGATTAGATCGTCTTCTTATCTTCGGTTCTGAGAGCTTGATAAAGTTTTATCATTTTTCTATGTTTTCAATTACTTTGGAGAGAATTTTTTGCAGATTCTTAGGCCGATAGTCTTGGCTTTTTTTCAATCGCTCGATCGTGCTTTCGTGAAGATCGTCAATGGTATCCCCCACCTCGCGCCACTTGATTCCTGCCAATTTGAAGAACCCAGGATTGCTTTGAAATGGAACCTTATAATCAGGCTTGATATCCTCAATGGCCTCTGGCTCGAATTCCAGCTTCAATTCCAAGTCACTGATTTGATCCAACATCCACTTCAAGACAGTATCTGATAACCCGCGGTATGCTGGCGTACCACCGCCGATGCAGCCATGCTCGCCTGGAAACCAAACTTGACGAAGCTTCTGCTTGGGGGCATCAGGATTTTTCTTCATCAGGGTAACATCAAAGATTTCGCGAATTTCGTCGATCGCCACGGCGTGCAACGCATTCTCAATATCCTTATTTAAAGTGGTGTCGTGGAATTTGTACCTTGTTTTGATCTGTCCCTCAAACTTCTTCAAGGCGTGTACAAGAGGAATACCAAGGGCTCCAACGGTGTCGAAACAACCAAGCAAGGTAATCGGGACGCGCTCGCCCCGATCTTTGCCGTTTTCTTTGCGGAACCTCTTTGCTTCCTCATCATTTGGTTTAATGCCTCGGTTACGGTAAAGCTCGTAAGCTTCTGATGCCTTGGTAACATAACGGCGGGATAGGAGACCGGAGCAATAGATCATCCCCGCTAGACTCCTGACTGTGTAAGCACCGCGACTGAACCCGAATAGATAGATTTCGTCACCCCGATCGTAGTTGAAAGAAAGAAAACGATAGGCATCTTGTATATTTTTATCGATTCCCAGCCCAGTGACTCCGCCCACAATCTTGTTACTGTCCACTCCAATTCCCTCGTCATAAAACACGATCTGCGGAACCCCGTCACTGGCTGTCCGTTTCACGGCCTGGGCAAGCTTAACCACATTAGTTGGGCACTGAGTATCTAGTTTGTTCCAAGTTCCATCACAGCAAACTATCAGACGTTTCCCTGGTTTTGTCATTTTTATATTCTCTCTTTGAATCTGAAATTTGATAGCGACCTGTCATTGGTAATCGGTTACAAGAGAATTGCCACTTCCCGTTTTTCTGTCGCGTCAGGCGAGCCCTCCTAATTTATTGCTCGAAATTGGTATCTGGCTGGGCAATCTTTAGTTATTTCGATTCTCAGGATATTAGTCCCAAAACACCACATAGTCGAGTTTGTTGTATTAAAATTTTAATTTTATTTATATTTCTTAACGTGAAAAATTCAGAGCGTGAAATCCTAGGTTTGGTTCTGGGAAAATACTCGATTCTCCTAAAACGTAAAAAATTCAGAGCGTGAAATAGTAGGTTTGGTTCCGGGAAAATGCTCGATTCTCCTAACAGGAGTAGTGATCCGACGCCCTAGCTAACAAACCTTTAAACACATTTACGCTCTGCCTTGTCAGCTTTTAAAACAGCTATATCTTATCAATTTTTCCGTTGGGTGCAAGATAATAGTGAGGTATTTGCCGCACACACCACATTTGGGCGATTTTGAGGTTAAGTTTTGTTTCAGTCACTCTCAGCTTTTCTATGATGTGCTTGAAGTTTTTAACAATCTGTGGGCCTTTCTGGTTTCTTGATCGGTAAATTGGTGCGAAAATTTCCTAGCCCCGGTTTATTTTGACACTTGCAAAAGTGGGGACGATCGACCGCAGCGACTGGCTACGAGGTTCTCGCACCAAAACCAAAGGCAGAAGGGCAATCAAGCGAACACCAGCCGAGAGGGCAAACACTGCTCCCAAACTCATGCCAGGAAGTTCGGCAAGAAAGCCGCCGGCGGTAGTTCCCAAAGCCCCAGCTACTCCCGAAACTGCTGCGGCGATCGCAAAATAAGTCGAAGGTTGCTCGATCGACGCTATCTCCATTTGAATATTGTTACTACACAGCGCGATCGCCCCTAAAGTCGTTCCCCCCAACAAGTGCAGCAGCGGCAGCCATACCCACACCGCAAACGGGTAATTGCCCGTACCCAACCACAGCAAAGGCGTTATCGCCACCACCAGCCCCACCGCAATTAGCAGGGGGCGATTTCCCCAGCGATCGGCTAACTTGCCCCAAAACATCAGCAGCAGTAGATTTGCCCCCGAACTCAAGCTGCTGTAAATCGTTACCAAACTCACATCCAAGCTTAATTCTTTCAGCAGGTAGATATTAAAAAAAGGCGCGCTGAGATTAACTGCAAATGTCCACACGCTAAAGTAAAGAATAAACATTAAGAAATTAGAATCTTTCAGCACAGAAGGCACAAAATCTGTTACTTGCTTTTCTTTTTTCTCTGTAAGTCGATGCCTCTCTGCATCTTTTTTATATAGCTGCGGATTCACATCAACCATGAAGAATTGACACGCCAAACTAATCATTCCAGCCAAAACACCCACCAATAAAACAATACCATAGCCGAAAATTGGATCGGCGCCCCAAGTTGAAACTCCCCATCCCATCAAGGGCACTCCCAGCAAAGTGATGAAGCTGACAGCACTGTTGCGAAAGCCAAAATAGCGTCCCCGCAAACGGTGAGGAACCACGGCTGCCATCCAACTGAACCAGTTAGAATTTGCAAAAGCTCCCAGCACGCTAGCTGCTACGACTGTTACCAGCGTCCATTGCAGCAGTTGGTGGGGGTCTGCGTACTGGGAGCCCCAAACAATTGCCACTGCGAACATCAGCCACAGCAGCCGCGACAAGCCGAATACAAATAGGTTGTACCAGTGGCGGCTGGTTGTACGGTCTGCGATGTAGGCTCCTAATGGTTGCAGGAGATTTACCACCATCGGAATAGCCGAGAATATACCTATTTCCACGCTGCTGGCGCCGAGTTGCAGCAAGAAGTTGCTCAGGAGCACGCCGGCGGTCGCCGACTCGAAGACAGTGGCAAAAACGCCGTCTAGAGTTGAGGCTTTCAGGGTCGAGCGAACCTCTTGTTTAGAAATTTTGAGATCGGTTTTTGGAGATTGAACGAGCTGAGATATTTTTTTGTCTAGTATTTCTGGAGTCTGAAGAGAGAGAGGTTCATTTAACTGTGCAACTGGTTCAAACATAGTCAATCGATTTTAGATTTTAGATTTTAGATTTTAGATTGGAGAATTGAAGTAACAGGGTTAGATAAAACCAGCCCCACCTTCAAGAGGTTAGCTCGAAAGTAGGACTGGCACGTCCGGGTAATTCATATCAATATAAATGACTTGCAATCGCTAGGACATCAACCGCTTGGGAGATATAAATTGGCTAATTGTAAAAAAGTAGGTTTTAGCGCTTAACAAGGAAGCGATCGCAGCATTTCGCCTGCCAAAAATTGCTCGAATTCCCTCTCAAACAAGTCGCCCCAAGGGCCCAAGCAAATTTCGCGCAAGATCCTCCATTCGGCTCTCAAACCTTTACGGCTAGCTAAATCTATAGAATGAAGTACGATCTACTTGCCGAGTATTGCTGAAGGACGATTTGTACCTAATTCCTGGAATCCGTTTGTTCAGTCCCAGCGCTGGCGCTCGAGATTCCGGGTTGTTTATGGAAATCCCCGCACGTGCCCGTAAGGCTTCGGAGTGGGTTTTTGGCGATCCTCTACGAGGGCTCCGCTAACGCACCTCAAAAAAAGTGTGGTTGCGATCGGCAACTGGTAACACAAAATTATTCTTTGACAAAAATTACGCTAAGTGTAATGATAGCAAATCCTAGAATTAAGCTTAAATGTTTGAGGGGTATCACTGCTGCGGCGTGATGTCGATCGCCCGCAAATTTACGGATTTCTGCATTTGATCGTGACAAAAACTCAACCTTTATCCGGGTATACACTGCCAGTATTTGCCTGTGCGGCCGCACTTGCAGCTTTGCGGTGCTTGCGTGAGGGTATTCACTCTCTAGATAGCGTATCAGTAAATTTACTGGAACCGCAAATAACGGCAGAAATTCCGATCGAACAGGCGTCTGTACTCAAAACTGGTACCGCTTTAGGAGTAACTCGCTCCGATCCGGGGGAAAATCTCGATCTGACTCGCAACACCCCCGTTTGGGCAATGGTGGAATTGGGGAATTGGGAAGAGGGGGAACAAATACAGATTGTTGGGGGCGAGGGAATTGGACATCATAAAGCAGGTGGAGGAGCGGCAATCTATGATTATGCGATGCGGCTGCTGCGATCGAATTTGAGCCGAGAACTCGCACCCTCCGCAAAAATTACTGTCACCCTGATTCTGCCGTCAGGGCGCCAACTGGCCGCCCGCACTTCTAACGAAGCTTTCGGCGTGGTAGAAGGACTTTCGCTGCTGGGTACAACTGGCATTTCTCAACCCCTGAGCGCCCCCGGACAGTTGGAAGTTTATCGCGAACAACTCCAACAAAAAGCCCAACTGTTTGACTGTTTGGTTTTCTGCATCGGCGAAAACGGCTTGGATTTAGCCCGACAACTGGGGATTAATCCTGATAGGCTCGTCAAAACCGCTAACTGGCTCGGCCCGCTGCTGGTAGAAGCAGGATATCAGGGCGTGCAGTCAATTTTGCTGTTTGGCTATCACGGGAAACTGATGAAATTGGCTGCGGGGATTTTTCACACTCACCACCACCTCGCTGACGGGCGCAGGGAAATTCTCACAGCTTACTGTGCTAAGGCCCGAATGCCCGCCGATGCGTGTTCCGCAATTTTTGCCGCAGCGACAGCCGAAGACGCTCTCGGGCAACTGCGGGCTTTGGACGCTCAAAGTGGCAGCAATTGGGTCGATCGAATTTACGGCGACATCGCCCAACAAATAGACTTGCGCTCATCGGATTGCATTTTTACTCACACCAACCGGAGAATCCCCGTGGGGTCGGTGATGTTCGGGCGCGATCGCAAAATTATTGTTAAAAGTGATATAGGAGATACATTTTTGACCCAAATTTGTTAATGTAGTGTGAATATCCCTGAATTCTGTTTAAAACATCGCTCAGGGATAATATTTAACAAGTAATAACTCTTTGTCCCTAGACCTTAATTATACTAGGTTGCTTGGGGACGCAGTTTTTGAAGCCAGAGTTCAATTAATTAGGGTAAGGATTGAAGTAAATCTATGCTTGCCCTCGACCCTATTAATCGACTACGAGCGCTGACTGCAATCTAGTATAAATAAGATTTATTCCTAGCGACTAATGCTTGCTCGCCTTCCTCAGTCTAGTAGTGAAGGGGCGACAAATACATCCCCTACTTTCTGCCCAATTAGCAATTAGCAATTACGCAATAACCGTGACTACTCAAATAAAAACTGAATCAGACCTCACAAACTCTTCTCTGGGGCAGAGCGATCGCCAGACGATCGTGATTCTCGACTTCGGTTCGCAATATTCCGAACTGATTGCTCGCCGCATTCGCGAAACTCAAGTATATTCAGAAGTTATTTCTTACCGCACTACGGCAGAACAGTTAACAGCTATCAATCCTAAAGGAATTATTCTTTCAGGAGGCCCGAGTTCTGTATACGATGAAAGAGCTCCCCAATGCGACCCAGAAATTTGGAATTTGGGAATACCGGTGTTGGGAGTGTGTTATGGGATGCAGTTGATGGTAAAGCAGCTCGGAGGAACGGTTGAGCGGGCTAAGTTAGCCGAATACGGCAAGGCATCGCTATTTATTGACGATCCTACAGATTTGCTGACAAATGTCGAAGAAGGCAGCACGATGTGGATGAGCCACGGAGACTCCTGTTCCGAGTTGCCGTCGGGTTTTGAGATCCTCGCTCACACGGACAATACTCCGTCTGCTGCTGTTGCTCACCACGAGAAAAATTTGTACGGGGTTCAGTTTCACCCAGAAGTAGTTCACTCGATCGGGGGAATAGCTTTAATTCGCAATTTTGTTTACCACATTTGCGAGTGCGAACCGACTTGGACGACAGCTACTTTTGTGGAGGAATCGATTCGCGAAATTCGCGCGCAAGTGGGAGACAAACGAGTTTTGCTGGCTCTATCCGGCGGCGTAGATTCTTCTACTTTGGCTTTCTTGCTGCACAAGGCGATCGGCGACCAACTTACCTGTATGTTTATCGACCAAGGGTTTATGCGGAAGTATGAACCAGAACGGTTGGTAAAATTATTTAAAGAACAATTCCACATTGACGTTGAGTATGTTAATGCTCGCGAACGCTTTTTAGCTCAACTTGAAGGGATTACTGATCCTGAAGTAAAACGCAAGCGGATCGGTCACGAATTTATCAACGTATTTGAAGAAGAATCGAAGCGTCTGGGCCCCTTTGACTACCTCGCACAAGGTACTCTTTATCCTGATGTGATTGAGTCGGCTGATACTAATGCAGACCCGAAAAGCGGCGAACGAGTTGCTGTTAAAATTAAAAGCCACCACAATGTGGGGGGTTTGCCGAAAGATTTGCGATTTAAGCTGATTGAACCGCTGCGAAAACTGTTTAAGGATGAGGTGCGAAAAGTCGGCCGGTCGATCGGGCTACCGGAAGAAATCGTCAAGCGACAACCTTTCCCTGGCCCGGGATTGGCGATTCGGATTATAGGAGAAGTTACCGCAGAGAGACTAAATATTTTGCGGGATGCTGACTTCATTGTTCGCCAAGAAATTAACCGGCACGGATTGTACGGTGAACTTTGGCAAGCTTTTGCAGTTTTGCTGCCGATTCGCAGTGTAGGCGTGATGGGCGATCAGCGCACTTATGCTTACCCGATCGTCTTGCGATTTATTAAGAGTGAAGACGGGATGACGGCTGATTGGGCGCGCGTCCCTTACGATTTGTTGGAACTGATCTCGAATCGGATTGTGAATGAGGTTAAGGGGGTGAACCGGGTGGTTTACGATATTACTTCTAAGCCGCCGGGAACGATCGAGTGGGAGTGATGTGTAGTTAGCGATTAAGTAGGCGGACTAATTTTTTTGTCTGTCTACTTATTTTGATTTTGGATAAAAAGTCAACAGTCGTTACTTGTTGAGAATTGCTTGAAGAAGAGGTAGCTCTTCCGATGAAGGTCTGAAACTTTTGCACAGCAGGAAGTTAAGACTCGTGAAAGACGAAAATTATCACGGTGTGATAGTCAAAGGGCCGAATGTGGGTTCTAATTGTTTCACCGCTGCATTGGTTTCAATGTTGTGACTTCGATCACTGGTAACACGGACTTGGTTCACCCAATATTTTCAGTATTATCACGCAAAAAAACCAGCACCATCACTTGCTCTTAGAAGAAACCACGAGATGATTAAGGTGTCGAGTTCCAAATAATCCCATGTTTCAAGTTAATCTTCTCCCCGGCGCTATCAACGAATTAATTGCCACTGTCACCGATACTCACCGCGTTACCAAGGCTGACCGATACGGCATGATGGCCGCCATCCTCGATGAGTCCATCAGTGAAGAAGAACGTGGCTCACTCGATCGTCTGATTCGCTCCCTGGTCAAAGGTCGCATTCAAGTCAGTGATGAACTCTCCATCGTCTCGTAAGCAGAAAGCTCGTTGAGAACTCGACACTCTACAACAGCTTTCGATTGGGAAAGTTTAGACCAGTCACTGATATTGCGATCGGCCTCTACAAGGATAGCTTTTTGTATAATGCAGTTTTGACATAGACGATTAGCACTCACAACTTCATAAAACATCATGACGGATAGCATCCAGCATCTCATCGAGCCGCACATTCAAGATTTGGGTGGATTCCAAGCCCGCCGCTTGCTTCCCTCAGACGTTTTAGCACTGGTAGGCCCGTTCATCTTTTTTGACCATCTCGGCCCTGCGGTGTTTCCACCCGGCCGGGGCGTGGATGTCAGACCGCATCCGCACATCAACTTAGCAACCGTCACCTACCTGTTTGAAGGTGTTTTGCTGCATCGTGATAGTGTCGGCAGCGTTCAAGAAATCCGTCCCGGTGCGGTGAACTGGATGACGGCAGGGCGAGGAATTGTCCACTCCGAACGCACGCCTGACGACGAGCGCAGCAAAGAAGCCATCCTGCATGGCATCCAAACCTGGATAGCCCTTCCCGATGAATACGAAGAAACTGACCCCTGGTTTCGGCATCATCCGGCTTCTGAGCTGCCTGTTTGGGAGGATGCAGGAGTTTCGTTCACCCTGATTGCGGGTGATGCCTATGGTCGCACTTCCCCAGTTCAAATATTTTCACCCATGATTTATCTGGACGTGCAACTAACTGCTGGAAGAGAATTTACCTTACCGGGCGATTACAGCGAACAGGCGGTTTACAGCGTAACAGAGGGGCTGGTTATCAATGGAGTGCCTTTAGAACAACATCGGTTGGCAGTTTTCACTTCAGGCACTGAAGTAAACATTTCTGCTTCAGGCAAGGTTCGTTGTATTGTGATTGGCGGTGAACCTGTTGGTGAGCGCCATAAGTGGTGGAATTTTGTTTCGAGTCGGCACTCGCGCATTGAGCAAGCCAAACTCGATTGGAGAGAAGGACGGTTTGCTCAGGTTCCTCAAGAGACAGAATTTATCCCGCTGCCAGAAGAGCCACCTTCTCAAGCAGAGCAACCGTTGTGAATAACCGCAGCGATTTAAATTAAAAAACTGTTTGTTGATTCAGAATTCGTCTTTTTCAACTGACGGGGTTGTCACCCCGTCAGATTGGTGGATTGACAGCCGGGACAAATCATAATTTTTTTTACTTGATTAGAGCTTTTGTTTATACCATAAATATGTAACGCTAATTAAGTAGGTGAGAATATTGTAGGGATGATTGATTAATTGTCCCTACAAGTTTAGGATGGTAACTATATCAAGTCTGAGCGATCGCTCGCAATACCTGAGAGTCTGGAGGGTTGACGAATAGTTGCACCAGGAATCCGAGTCCCGGGTGAACCCGTACCTAAAGGATTGGGATGCTTTCGTAACTATCGGCCTATATTGCGCTTCATGCGATCGAGTTCTTCGTCTGCTTCCCAGCGTTGAAACTTTTCTTCTAAAGGATCGGCCGCATTAAAACTGTTATAATTTGAACTCTGATTCCAACCCTTTGTATCCCAATTCTGCTCTGTTTTAGTGGTAGTTCGAGTTGCTGCTTCGGCCGCTTTTGCTCGGACTTCTTTTCGCCGTACTTGAATTTGGCGGTACAGTTCTTTTGCTTTTTCAATGCGTTCTTTGCAGCCTTGCATTTGACCCCAGCGCTGATTTCCCTGACGCAGCAAAGCTGCTTGGCGCTCTTGGGCGGCTTGAGCTAAATCGAGCCTTTGAGCAGCTTTAGCTTTGTTGGCTCGATCGTTCCAGCGCTGAATTTCTTGGGCTGCCGAGAGGATTTCGGCTTGCAGTTTTTTCTCTTGTTTTTGGATATCGAGAATCAGCCGCAGAGTGTCTTCTTCTTGTTCCTTCAGTTGTTCTTCTATTGCCTGCAATTCCAGATGGGGATTGCTTCGCAAAAATTCTTCTAATCTGGTTTCTAGAAAGCGGCTGAAATCATCAAATAAGCCCATTTTTTATAAATCCTCAGTCATTAGTCCTGGGTCATTAGTCACTGGTCATTAGTTATTAGTCATTGGTTCTTAGTCACTGGAGATCGATTATTGATCCTGAGTTGTTAGTTATAGCAGAAGAAAGTTCGGTAAAGAATTGGGAAACCGATTTAACGGATAGAAGCAAGAAGTAATAAGAGCAATGGTTTCAGCAATTAAGAACGTCTTGGCGCTTCCTATATTATAACTGTTTTCACTGCTCGTGATATACAGCCCGATCGCTGCCCATTACTGATTACCGATGACCTAAGTCATAACTAATGACTGATGACTAATGACTCATAACTGATGACTGATTAGAACTTTTGGCCGACAAAAACCGATCGCACATCTCCTCCTTTGCGAATCACTGCTTCTTGATTTTTGATTTCTGCCAGCGTCCAACCGCTAGCGCCGATGCTTTCGCCGACATAAATCCTGCGGGCTACGCCGTCTACTTCAAACAAAGCAGCCGATCGATCGCCCAACTCCAAAATCCCTACCAACGTGTGCGCCGAAGTCGGGGCGCTGCTGACGGCCGGTGCGGATTGCTCCGGCGCGGGCGCCGATTGCTGGGCTGCGGGCGCTGGTGCCGGTTCGGTTTCGCGAGCCAAAATCTTTGGCTGGGGAGACTCCGAGGGGGAAGGGGAAGCGGCGAGGGGATCTCGATTTCCCGCAGCGGCGAGCGCACGACCGGAGGCTGGAGCAGTCGGCGAGGGGGAAACTGCGCTGGTTTGAGGAGCCGCCGGAGCCGCCGGAGCCGCAGCTACCGGAGCCGCCGGAGCCACAGTCACCTGAGCGGGGGGAGGGATGACTACGACTTGGGGTGCTGGTGCTCCCGGCTGCGAGGCAGCTTGTTCGAGGGCATTAGCAATGCGGTTGACTGCGGTCGAAAGACCTGCGGTTGCTGGCGGCGCGCCGGAAATTGGAATGCTCGGCAGCGTCCCTGGGGTGGCCACTCCGGGAACTCCTGCAAGTTGGGGGTTAGCTTGGGGTGCTTTTTTTTGTTCGATCGCTTCTAGCGAGCGCTGGACGTATTCCACAAACGGGGTGTCTGGTGCTGTTTTGCCACTTGCGGCGGGTGTCTCTGGTGCGGGGGCGGCTGGCAAGCGCACCAGTCGCGACCTGCTTGCGAGCCATAACCCCATGACTAGCAGCAGCGACCCAAATGCTGCTCCCAGCAGCATTCTGTCGAATGATTGTTTGGACTGCTGTTTTTTGGCTGTTTCTAGGGCGACTTGGCGGGCGATCGCTTCTACGTCTTTTTCGGCTCGCGGAGGCTGGGGCGCCAACTGCGACAAAACTATTGGAGGTACCGAGATCGACTTGAGCGCCACGAATTCTGGCTGCACTGGTTCCGATGGCAGTCCATCGCTGCCGTCGAATGCTCGATCGACTCCTTCAAACAGTTCGTCCATCAACCGATCGGCGTAGGACTCTACTGCCACTGCTTCGGCTGGCACTGTTTCGACGGTCGCAACCACGGCGATCGGCTCTGACGCTGATTCCAAAGACATCTGTTCGGCGATTACTTTTTGAGGCATAGTTTTCTCTGATTCGCGCTGCTCGACAAGCCTGAGACTGTTAACTTTTGACTTCTACAGGATAATCTTAAAATTTACCAATTCCCCTTAATAGGTGAATTGTACCTCACCGCTCACCAAATGTTTAGTCTTTGACAAACTTCTTGGTTATTCTGCCATCACGGCGCTTTTGGTCTTTGTACCTGAGTGTCTTACTGGTTTTTCATGGGAAATTTAGACTACCTTACACCACAAAAAAAGTTTTTTGTCAAGACCTTCAAGTGCCATGTGTCAGCGACTGGAAAGGACATATTGCACCCAACTTTGACGCACCTGCGCCATTTAATCAACTCGGCGTCAACTTGGATTGCCCGATCGCGATGAATATTGCCATCCAACGTGCGATCGACATTATGGTTAATATTGACGATCGTACATCAGGTGGCTCTTGATTCCATAAGGTGTTCTGGTATTGATAGATCGCATATCTAACCTAATTAATGGGCTGATTTAAACGCAAGGGCGAGCGTCTACCTGTCTAGTTTTGTAATCTAGTTCTACAAAAATTTAAAAGAGAGTTAGCCACTTTGTTGATGCGAGCCGAAATTATACAAATAATTTGAATTTAATTTGCTAACACTACCGTTTTACCGCAAAAAAAGTGGCAAAATTTACAGAATTGAGAGTGGAGTATAGGGCTGTATATGCTAAAAAAAAAGAACGTATTTTAAGTTTCTGGAAGTAGACTTGTATGGCGCTAAATGCTAGGTTAGTTCAATTTACCCCCGCTAGCAAGACAGTATGGTAAAGTATGATAAAACTGGGTTTTGGCTTGAAGCCAGTCAATCATCTCTAGATGCAGTGTGGAACAATACTCAGGATGATGTCTATGCCCAACTACTCCAGTAGGGATGCTGAAATAATTTTTATTGGACAGCATAGAAAAATTTTGTATAATAATTGTGCAGGCTATATATCTCCTGATATGCCTATCTGGTTTTAGCTGTCTAGATTTGAATTGCTATGGAATTATTGACTATCGGTTTCCTGGGAATATATCGCTTTGAAGAGGGTGCGGCTATCCGTGGAGCGATTTTGATAACTGATACAGAAACGAAACCTCTAGAGTTTCGAGTAACCGGGCCTGTTCGTCCACAGAAATTCCAGGAGATAGTCTACGGTGGGCTTTTGAATGAGCATATTTCTGTAGAACTGATTGGGTTGCCTCTTCTGAATTCTCTCCAACAAAAGCCTAACCTGATCATTGTCCGAGATATCTTGTTTCTAGAAATTAATACTAAGCAAGAAATTCCGACGGTTCTCCTACTGAAAGAAGATGAGCCTCTTTTCAATAGAGGCACTTCTAGTAAACCACTTAATCCAGAAGATTCTGGTCGTCCTCCAGTTAAAATTTGTACTTTGAGTCAATTTGAGCCAAAGTTGGAAGACATTTCACATCAGTTGCAGCCAATTTTTTTACATAGGGACTTAATGGAACCATTCGATCGCCTCGAAAAAGCCTGTGCTGATGTTGATACTCGTAATGTGGGTAATAACTAACACTTATGTTCCTGATTAAAGTAGACCTCTTGCAAAAAAAATCTATGCTATAATAGAAGGTTTTCAATTTAATCCCCCTAGAGCTAACTCATAATT
>NZ_JAUBSA010000075.1:0-15157 GCF_036702115.1 Microcoleus sp. LAD1_D5
GCCCTTCAAGTGGACTTATAAGGGTAAAGTATTAGCGGTTTAGTGGGTATTCTATTTTCGCCGAGCTGTACTAGTAAAGTCAATTTATTCTGAACCATTTGACAAACCGTTGAACTCCTCGTTCAGCAATGGTTCTAGACGTTCATTTTCTGAACGCCGTTCTGTGAAAAGTTCCAATCCTGAACCCACCTATTTTGCTTGTTATTTTCTGCAAACAAAATTGTCTCACGAACGAGACTACAGTCTCACTGCCTGGACTTCAGTCTCACGCATGGAACCAGGAAGCGCTAGAACGCTTACAGAACTAGGGTTCTGAGCTGTCTCATATATTCTTCAAATATTTAACAAATCTCAGTGAGACTTTGAATTTTAGTAAAGCCCCGGAACAAGCCGGGGTTTATTCCTAATGTCCTTGGATGTGTCGTCTCAGGACTCCTCAATCATCTCTAAAATGAGTTCCACGTCTGCGAGCGATGCGTTAGACTTTTTGCGCCTGGTCTTCAACTGGTTAAGCAAGTCGGCCGGTTCTGGTAAATCTTTGCTGGCAGCGGCTGATTTTTGTTTCAGGTCTGCGAGCTGCGCTTCGGCTTCCTCTCGATCGGCACGCTCTTGCTCAAGTTGCGATCGCACTTCCCCCACATCCTCCCTCAACTTATTGGTGGTTGCGGTGCTGGATTCTAAAAGCGCGGCATAATCGCCCCGCAACTTCTCATTCTCAGCCTTTAGGTTGCCTAACTCATTCTGCAACCGTTCTACAACCTCGTTATCAACCTTGGGCAACTCCAGAGAATCACCCGCCTCGGACTTTCCCGGCAGTGCCCCCTGCAAGTCTTTAACAGCTTTTAGTAGTTCCGCCACCTGCGACTCCAGGGCTGTAAGTCTATGTTCTGCAACTTCTGTAACTTTTTGTGCAACTTCTGCAACTTCTGCAACCTTGTCAACCCGTGACACTGGGGGAGTTTCTAATGCTTCCGCAATCTCCTCAAGCTTTGCGATACTTACCTCTGAGCTTTTACCAATATATTTTTTACGTACCTTTCCTGCAACTTTTCTGCAACCGTACCAGTATTCACTGCTCTTACCTTCTTTGCGGACTGTGTAGGGTTTGCCATTTCCTGTAGGTTCATATCTAAAAGAGCCGATCGACTCCAACCACGTCGTACCCCTGGGGGAGTCTAGCTCGAATACCTTGCCGCCTTCTGTCTCTATCAATCCTTGCATCACCGATGGAATTGTCATAGGTTGCTTAGTCGGTTGCTTAACTATTTATGCAACCAATTTAAGCAACTTTTAAGCAACTGTCAAGGGTTGCAGAAAAGTATTTTGGGTACGGCGCTGGTACGCAGAACATTGGCCCCATAAAAGCTAAAAACGATTCAACCTCCCAGGCACTGACCTGGAAGGTTGAACAAACCACGGAGACTAAAGCTTGAGACAATCTTGGTATCTCTACAAAACTGCACACTCATGAAAATTCCATCATGGCCCGCGTGGTTTCCTCATCCTATCTCATGTTTGAGGACGATCACACTAACCTTTACCTATGGCAGTACCTCAAATTTTTTAGCGAAGTTAATACCGATATCAGGCATTGTTTTTTGGTTGTTTGCAAGTTGGGCCACTTCAGCAGCGTGGATGACCTTTTACCATCACTGCCTTACGGGAATTTCTTTTTGGGCCGCCCCTCGGTATCCTCAAACTTTTCTGGGCCATCAAGAGCTACAGCGAAAGGTTCTCACTGCCAAACCAGTTAAAGCGTGGAACAAGCCCAACTGGGACTCTTTGAGAGAGGGAGTCAACGCCCTCATCGCTTCTCTAGTAGCAACAATAATTACTCTAACTTGCCTGGTTTGGCTTTTTTATGCGGCAGCTCCAGAGGGAATTGAAGAAGGTCAAATACACAAAGCTGTAACTTATCAAGTGTTAAATACGGTCGCAGCGCTTATCAGTGCTGGTATGACTGGTGCAAAATTCAACCAACCGATAACCGAGGTATTGTCTGAACAAGGCTTTGAACCGCTGGTAAATGCTTGGTTTATTGTATTTTGGCTGTGGGTTGCTTCGGTGCTTCTACTTTATCAGTACGATCTGTGGGCGCGCCAGCGACGGGCTGCCAAGCAAGAAAGGCGATCGCAGAATTCCAGCGCACCTGCTGCAAAACAAAAAAGGCGATCGCCTGCTGCCACAAACTTACCCGCTCCAAATCCAATAGAACAAGGACTCAACCAACTGAGCGCCGATGCTGGGGTAACTCGGATGCGACCTGTCAGACCAGCAGCCCCCGAAGTTGCTGACTGGTACGTGTTCCGATCGGGCAAAGCCGAGGGCCCGTACACCGCACTGCAACTGTGGGAAGTTCAGAAAATCACGGCTCGCACAAAAGTTAGACGTGGAGAAGCGGACTGGGAGCGGGCCGGTGAAGTTTCTGAACTGGCAAAATTTCTCACTGACAAATAGATAAATCGACATCGACACCGGGGGAAGTTTTGGCGGCACCAACTTACCTTTATCCGGTGTCGTTAACCGAAATAACTTTCTAGCACTTCTGTCAATCCAAAAATTCAAAAAATTCTCTCACAGAGATTTGTTAAATATTTGAAGAATAGATGAGAGAGCGTGGAACCCTTACTGTAGCGTCGTTATAGCGCGTTTTGGTTCCACGAATGAGACTCCAGACCAGACAATGAGACTGGAGTCTCATGAATGAGACAATTTTGTTTATAGATAAAAAATGGAAAAGGGCGATCGCAGCACCGTTTTAGCTAGAAAATTTTTTCTAGCTTTTTTTCTAGCACTTTTCTAGATCCAAAATCTTAGAAATCTCTCACCCTGAGATTTGTTAAATATTTGAAGAATATATGAGAGAACGTGGAACCCCAGTTCTGTAAGCGTTCCAGCCCGTTCCCGTTCCATTCGTGAGACTAGAGTCTAGCCAGTGAGACTGGAGTCCCATTAGTGAGACAATTTTGTTTATGCAAAAAAATGCACGAGAAAATGGGCAATACAGGATTTGAACCTGTGACCCCTTCCGTGTGAAGGAAGTGCGCTACCACTGTGCTAATTGCCCGCAGATAATTAAGATACCATACCAAGTCAAAATTCGCAACTAAAATTTTCCAAAAATTCAGTTAAACTCGACACAATGCCAAGAATACAGGCATTTGTCGAGTCTGGCATCAGTTAACCTGCCACCAACCCGCCGCAGGGCCGATAAATCGCACTACCACCCACCAAGCCACCAAAATGCTAATCCCGATCCAGCTTCCGCGGCTTGTCCACTTCACAAAATCTTGGCTTTGGGTTTTCGTGATTGGCAGCCAGGGAACGATGCGTTCTTCTTTACCGTATTCGTCGCCGATCGACTCTTTGCGACGCTTAGATTCACCCATAATCTTTGTCTACTAAATTAGATTTCAACTGGATACCTAACCAAATTATACGCCAACAGGTCATCTCAAGCCTGCGTCAGCCAAGTCGTATCCAAATAATCAATCCTCGCAAAAGGACTCAAAGCCGCTAAAACCTGCTGTCCATAACTGCGGTGAATCACCCTGCTGTCGAAAATCGCCACTACCCCTTGACGTTCTCGCACCGGCGCGATCGCCCGTTGCAACTCATTCAGCGCCGCCGGCAGCAAATACAACCGAAACCAATCCTTGCGCCGTTCCTTATAATAAGCCACACGCGCCGTCACCAAAGGATTCTCCAAAGAAGGTAGCGGCAAAGTTGCGATCGCCAGCAAGTGAGGCGCCCTCAATTCCCCCTGATGTTCCCGCCAAAACTCCCACCCTGTCACCAAAATCGCATTCTCGCCCACATCTGTTTTTTCTACCTGCACCCGAGAACCGAACTCAGAAGCCAAAATCGCCGCCAGCCTAGCCTTGAGCGGTACATCACCAACAATCAGCACCGTTAAACCCGCCACCGACGCGCTCATAAACAGCAAAGTCCGAATTTCTTCAATTAAAACACCCTGAAATTCCGGCGTATTAGGCAGCGGCAGCCAGTTGGGAATGTACAGTTGAATTAATTCGCTTTGTCGATCGGGCGAAAACTTAACGCTCGTCAATTCTGGAAGTCCCAGCATTTCCCGGAAAATCGGAGCCTTCGGTTCCACATCCACCGCCCCACCAATCAACACCACGGGCTGATCGTCCCAAATTTGGCCCAAAACCTCCCCCACCTGCACCGGCGCGCAGTACAGAGAAAATGACCCAGCCTCCCGATGAATTTGCGCCCACCGCAGTTTTCCGTTTGCTTCCCACCGCTGCCAAAAATTGCTCCAAGCAGCGGGAATTAGGGGGTTTGGCTCGATTTTTTCAAACAGCCCCTTCAAAATATTTTGCTCTGCAGTTTCCAGCAAATAGCACTCCTCAGGTTTCGCCGGATGCTGAAAGAAAGCCCGCGTTAGCATTACCCGCCCTTGGAGGATGGCATCGGCTTCCAAAGGCTGAGATTGCATTAAATCATTCCAATCAGCCGGTTGCAAACCCGCCGTCAATTGCTGGCGCGTCCAAACTTCCAAGTCATCCACACCGTCGATAATTGTCGGAATATTCCTGTGCAGTTCCGAATTCCCCGCCAAGCGAGCCGCCAGCCAAGACTCTGGATCGGCTAGCATCAATCCTCGCCCAGTGGCACGATCCGAATAAGTCTCGATCGACCCCTCTGTTTGCAGCCACTCTTGCAAACGCGGAATTTCCACTGCTCTCAAATGCTCAATCAGCGGTGTCGGCGCCACTAAAATCACAGGCTCCGGCCACATCAAAATCGGCATCAAATAGCTAACTCGATACCGCTGTCGGTAAGCTCCAGCGGGAAGCCCTGTTTGAATTAGAGCGCTGCGCCCCAAGCGCAAAGCCCGCGCCACGAGCCTCGCCATCGTTAAATGGTGTGGCCAGTGCGGCTCGGAGTTCGATCGCAGAAAGCGGAGCAACGAGTTGTGGACTTCTACCTCAATCAATCGGTTTTAAAATTGACATTTCTCACTCAACATAATCAAAACTGGCCAGAAAATCAACTACTTTTTGACCGATAGGCAAACTGAATTTACTCTCCTGATTATTTCCACGTCGCTGACCAAAATTCTGGTGACACTGCACGGTCAAACTCTCCTGCCCCGAACTAATTAAAATAGTTTGGGTAGGTGATTGAAAAAAAGTTGTTGGCTGATTAATACTTGATATATTAGAGATCAATTTTCTCAACTCATTTAACTTACTTGTAGCGGCGATCAATGCTTTACACAACACCACAATTCGTTTTCTATCCCAATTTTGACTTTCGATAGTTTTGCCGATCGCTATAATATTTTTCTGAGTTGGTACAGCATCCTTAAAAGGAAGAATCGCTAAAAAAGCTGCTGGCAATAAATGCTCGTCGCTATCAAATCTAAAAGTGAGAGTTGTCCGGCGGTAGCCGACTTCAATATTAGGAGGAAAATTCATTACCTGGTAATGCCGAGCTATTTCGCTGTAAGCTGTTGCTAAAGTGCTGTTTGCGGAGTAGTCTAAAAGTGCGTCAACCACAATTTGCACTAACCCAGGCGTGTGATTTAAAAATTTTCTCGATTCTGACGGCGAATTAAATTGTTGAATATGAGTGCGATCGCCTGCGGGGCTGAGGTCAACCCACTGGCAAGTAATATCATCTGCAATGATACCACACCGAGGAACCAAATACAGTTTTGCTCCTGTTAAAGTTGCTCCCCTCAAATCAGCGCCCACCCAATCAGCATTAATCAAATTTGTTTCTGTCAAATCAGCGTGAACGAAACTAGCACTTGCTAAATTAGTATTTCTTAAATCTGCTCCGTTGAGATTAGCTCCGCTCAATTTAGCACAGCTCAGATCGGCGCCGTTGAGGTTAGCTCCCGTCAAATCAGCCCATTTGAGGTTAGCTCCGCTTAAATTGGCACTGCTGAGATTCACCTGTTGCAAAGAAGCTTGTCTCATATCGGCCTTGCTCAAATTGACGCCGCTAAGTTCTGCTTTCGTCAAATCCGCGCCGTGCAAGTTAGCTTCTTGAAAGTTAGCTGAAGAAGCCGAAGCACCTCTGAGATTTGCACCGGAAAGATTAGCACCGCACAGGTTAGCTTCCGTCAGTTTTACCTCTCTTAAATCTGCTTCAGTCAAGTTAGCGCCACTGAAGTTAGTTTTGCTGAGTTCGCAGCGGACTAATTCGCTTCTAATCAGGGATGCTCGGATTAATTGAGCTGCACTTAAATCGGCTCTCACTAAGTTTGCTACGTTGAGAGTCGCCCCGTTTAAGATTGCCCGCGACAGGTTGGTACTGCTGAGTCTAGCCACATTCAAGTTAGCTTCGCTCAAGTTAACTTCGCTCAAGTTAGCGCCGCTGAGGTTGGTGACAAATAAGCTAGCCCCCCTTAAAATTGATTGGCTGAGGTTGATGCGGCTGAGATTCGCTTCATTCAGGTTGATTCCTGTGAAATCTCTGTCGCCTTCAGTGTATCTTTTGACGATTGCAAATCGTTTGAGCAGTTCTTCAGCTTCCATTTGTTTACCTGAATGAAAGGGCAATCGGCTAACTTTTATATGGCATAAACAGAAATAATATCAAAGTAATTTATAGTATTTACTCACCTAGCTGATAAAAGCTTTTGACAAACTCAATGACCGTATTTAGCGGCGGGGTGGTAAATCTTTGGGCTTTAATTGCAGGACTGATAGAGGTTTTGTTGACTCCCGGTAAATTTGTCAAGTTTCTGCCAAAGTCTGGGTGATAGTGAATCATCAAACTTTCGGCGCTGGAGTTAGCCAGTACAGTTTGGGTAGGCGATTGGAAAAAACTTGACATCGGTTCGCGATCTAGGCGAATCGGCTGAATTTTCATTTCCCCTATTTTTCTCATTGTTTTGGTCAGGGCGACGTTTAATTGCACTACCATATTTGACACTCTGACGCCCAGGTTATTACCACTTTGGGGTTGAATCATCTTGATGAGAGTCATCAAATTTTTTTGAGTAAATGCTGCATCACTAAAGGGAATAATCGCAACGAAAGCTGTGGGAAATAGTTGCTCGTCCTGCTCTATTCTAAATGATATGATTGTGCGTCTGGAATTAACTTCGATACTGGGAGGATGGTTCAAAGCAGGGTATTGACGGGCAATTTGGCGGTAGGTAGCTGCAAGGACAAAGTTAGCATCGGGGTCGAGGGGTCGATCGACAATAATTTGAACTGTCGGCGGTGTAGCATTGAAAAACCTTTGAGATTCTTCTGGGGTAAAGCGCTGAATGTGGCTGCGATCGCCGTTAGGACTGAGGTCAACCCAATCGCAGGTAATGTCATCTGCTTTCACATCAAACCTAGACACCGCGTAAATTTTTGCCCCCGTCAGGGCCGCCCCCGTCAAATCTGCGCCCACCCAATCAGCGTGAATCAAATTAGCTTGAGTCAAATCCGCGTGTACCAGAGTAGCGTTCAACAGGTTGACATTGCTCAAATTTGCCCCGTACAAGTTGGCCCCGCTCAATCTCGCTTCATCGAGGTCAGCGCCGGTCAGGTTCGCCCCGCTGAGGTCAGCCCACCGGAGATTAGCGCCTCGCAAGTCAGCGCCGCTAAGGTTTGCCTGAGACAGATTAGCTTGTCTGAGTTCGGCATTGCAGAGGTTGACTCCTCGCAAGTCTGCCCTGCTGAGGTCGGCTCTGTGCAAGTTTGCCCGTTCCAAGTTTGCCGCTGTTAGAAAAGCGCCTCTCAGGTGAGCCCCGCTGAGGTCGGCTTGCTCTAGATTGGCTTCTCTGAGGGTTGCTTCTCTCAAATCTGCTTCGCTGAGATTTGCACCACTCAAGTTGGCACTGCTGAGGTTGGCTCGGATCAGTTCGGATCTGATCATTGTAGCTTCGACGAGTTGGGCTTCTCTGAGGTCGGCTCGAATCAAGTTAGCCACGTTGAGGATAGCGCCGCTGAGGTTTGCTTTGTAGAGATTGGCACCGCTGAGTCTGGCAACATTGAGTTTGGCTTTTCTCATGTTGGCGTTTGACAAATTGGTGCCGCTCATGTTGGTGAGGCTCAAGATTGCCTCACTGAAATTAGCCCCGCTGAGATCGATCCTGCTGAGATTTGCCTCGCAAAGGAGGATGGCAGTAAAATCTCTTTCTCCTGCAGCATATTTGGTGATGAGTTCTTCGGCATCCATGCTTTTCAATTTCCCTGATGTCTTAGCTAGAACAAAGCTTTATTGTGCCAACCTTTAAACTACAATAAGCATTTTTTGTAACTTGATGCAATATGGCTAGACATCTATATTGTGGAAGCCTTTTATAAAATCCAAAATGCTAGTGATATTAGCTTGAGCCAATTTTGTGCTTTCGGCTAACTTACCCGATGGTGAGTTACTTGGCTCGTATTTTTTAATCAGGCGCTTGCCGAAGGCAGGGTGGTGATATACGCTGAGTCTTTGATCGCGGGAATTAATTAAGATCATCTGTGTTGGAATTTGAAAGAAATTGATGCTTTCGCCGATTTTTGGAAAAGAACTGGAAATTTTGATTTGGTCTACTTTGCTGATAGCTTGGTTGAGAGCTTTGCTGCATAACTGGACGTGTTTAGATTCTTTGACGTTAAGTTTGCCTGCATCATGGGATTGAATCATTTTCATCAAAGCTATTAGGTTTTTTTGAGTTGTGGCGGCGTCGTTAAAAGGAATGATGGCAACGTAAGCGGTGGCAAATAATTTATCGTCGCTGTCCATTTTAAAGGCGAGTACGGTGCGCCTGGAGCTGACTTCGATCGTGGGAGGCTGACTTAAACTCGGGTATTGTTGGGCAATTTGGTAATAAGTTGCAGCTAGGGCAAAATGAGCGCCTTGGTCTAAGGGCGAGTCAATCACAATCCGAACTGTGGGCAAAGTTTCGTGAAAAAATTCGTGGGTTCCTCCGGAGTTCAACCAGTAAATTTGGCTGTGGTCGCCGTTGGGGCTCAGATCAACCCACTTGCAGGTCATGCCTTCGGTTTTGATGCCGAGCCGCGAAACTGCGTGGAGTTTGGCTCCGGTTAAGGTGGCTCCGGTTAAGTCGGCTCCAATCCAGTCGGCGCGGATCAGATACGCATTTGACAGGTCGGCGTGAACTAAACTGGCATTTGACAGGTCGGCGTGGCAGAGGTCGGCTCGGCTGAGGTCGGCACCGCTCAATTTGGCTTCGCTGAGGTCGGCCCAGCGGAGATTGCAGCCGCTGAGGATTGCCCAGCGCAAATTGACGCCGCTGAGGTCGGCGCCGCTGAGTACGGCTTGAGTGAGGTTGGCTTGTCTCAGTTCTGTGCCTCGCAAGTCGGCGCCGCTGAGGTCGGCTCGGCTAAGGTCGGCGCCTTGCAGGTTGGCTTGTTCGAGGTTGGCTTCTGTCAAGCACGCGCCGCTGAGATGAGCGCCTCGAAGGTTGGCTTGTTCGAGGTTGGCTCCTCGAAGGGTGGCTTCGGTGAGGGTGGCGCCGCTGAGGTTTGCGCCTTGCAGGTTGGCGCCGCTGAGCTCGGCTCGAATTAGCTCGGCTCTGATCAGTTTTGCTCCTATGAGTGTGGCTTTTTTGAGGTCAACTCGCACTAGGTAGGCGACGTTGAGGTCGGCGTCGGTGAGGTCGGCGCCGCCTAGATGGGCGCCGCTGAGTCTGGCGATGTTGAGTTTGGCACCTGTGAGGTTGGTTTTGCTGAGGTTGGCTCCGCTCAGGTTTGCTACACTCAGATTCGCACCCTTGAGGTTGGCTCCGCTCAAGTTGACGCCGCTGAGGTTGGCCTCAGTCAGGTTGATTCCGGCAAAGTTTCTTTCTCCGGCGGCATATTTTTTCAGGAGTTCCTCGACTGTCATGGGGGCGGCACCGTATCAAATATCCCCATTTTATTGCTATGAATATCGGTATTGTAGGACTAGGTTTAATTGGTGGCTCGATCGGGCTGGATTTGCGATCGCGCGGCTTTGATGTTTTTGGGGTTTCGAGTCGGCAGCAGACTTGCTATCGGGCGCAAGCTCGCGGTGTTGTAAATGAAGCCAGCATACACCTGTCTCTAATGGCAGCAGCCGATCTGGTTTTTATTTGCACGCCGCTGGGGTCGATCGAGCCGATCGTCCGAGAGTTGGTGCCCTATCTTTCCCCTGATACTATTGTAACGGATGTCGGTTCCGTAAAAACACCCATAGTGCAGGCTGTGTCTCCTCTGTGGCCAAATTTTGTGGGGGGACACCCGATGGCGGGGACTGCTGAAAGCGGGATTGAGGCGGCGGTGCCGGATTTGTTTGTGGGCCGGCCTTACGTGGTGACGCCGACTCCCCAGACGCCGACGCTTGCGGTTGATAAGGTTGAGGAAATTGCGCGGTTGCTGGGTGCTAAAGTTTACCGATGTGAGCCGGAAGAGCACGATCGAGCTGTGGCTTGGATTTCTCATTTGCCGATCGTGGCGAGCGCGACGCTGGTTGCTGCCTGCGATCTTGAGGGCGATCGGGATATTGTTAATTTAGCCCAACATTTAGCAAGTTCTGGTTTTCGGGATACCAGCCGGGTGGGGGGCGGCAATCCCGAACTGGGAGTGATGGTGGCCAAGTACAATCGAGAGGAATTGTTGCGATCGCTCTCTATTTACCGCGACAGTCTCGACGAGTTTATCAGCGATATCGCAGCCGAAAATTGGCAAGCTCTCGAACACAAGCTGAAGCTGACTCAACAAGCGAGAGAGAATTACCACTTGTGATCCAAAATTTACAACCCAATTCAACCAGTAATTCACGTTCAGATTGAGGCGCAAATAGTTGGTGTAGTCGCTAAAATGAAGCGAGTGTTAACGTTTAAAGCCTAGGAACCGGGCTTTTGAGAATTAACAATTAAACAAAGGTAAGGTGCGCGCCGAGCACCCTACTAATTTCTAATTCTCAGCCCTATTTCCCATGCCCAATGCCCTATGAATGATTCTCAAGCATCACCAAATCCATCAAAACCTGTCCATCCCCTAAAGCGGCTGCTAAAGTACGGGCGCCGCTACCGCCTGAAAGCTTGGCTGGCAAGTATCTGTTCGCTGCTGAATAAATTATTTGATTTAGCGCCGCCAGCATTAATCGGTATTGCCGTTGATGTGGTGGTGAAACAGCAAGATTCTATACTCGCTCAGTGGGGCATAAAAGATGTCTTTTGGCAACTAGCAATTATTACTTTTGTGAGTTTGATTGTTTGGACGTTGGAATCTGTTTTTGAATATGCCTATGATTATTTGTGGCGCAATTTGGCTCAGGATATTGAACACGATTTGCGTCTGGAAGCTTACAGCCATTTGCAGGAATTAGAATTAGCTTATTTTGAAGAACGCAGCACTGGTGGTTTGATTTCTATTCTCAATGATGATATCAATCAACTCGAACGTTTTTTGGACGACGGCGCTAATGAGGTGATTCAGGTAATTACAACGGTTGTTGTGATTGGGGCGGCTTTTTTTGCTGCTTCTCCTGCTGTTGCTGGGCTGTCAATGCTGCCGATACCTTTTATTATTTGGGGTTCGATCGCCTTTCAAAATCGCCTCGCTCCTTTCTATACTGACGTGCGGGAAAAGGTGAGTTTTCTGAACGGGCAACTGTCGAATAATTTGATGGGAATTACTACTATTAAAAGTTTTACTTCCGAAGATTATGAAATTCAGCGCATCGAAACACAAAGCCAAGCTTACCGCCAAAGTAACCGACGGGCGATCGTACTTTCGGCAGCTTTTATTCCGCTGATTCGGGTTGTGATTTTCTTGGGGTTTATTGCAACACTATTTCTGGGCGGTTTGGAGGTGGTGGCGGGCAGATTGTCTGTGGGAACTTACAGCGTTTTGGTGTTTTTGACCCAGCGGTTGCTGTGGCCGCTGACTCGCCTGGGAGATACTTTGGATCAATACCAGCGCGCTATGGCTTCTACTAATCGGGTGATGAATTTGTTGGATACTCCGATCGCAATTCGCACGGGTGATATTCGGCGGCCGGTTAGTTCGATTAAGGGTGAGTTGGAATTTAAAAATGTTACATTTTATTATAATCAAAGAAAACCGATTTTGCAGTATTTTTCCCTGACTCTGCCGGCGGGAAAAACTACTGCGATTGTTGGGGCGACTGGTTCGGGAAAAAGTACGCTGGTGAAGCTCATATTGAGGCTGTATGAGGTACAGCATGGCAATATTTATCTCGACGGTATAGAATTAAATAACCTGAATTTAAAAGATTTGCGGAGAGCGATCGGATTGGTGAGTCAAGATGTGTTTTTGTTTCACGGTACGGTGGCAGAAAATATTGCTTACGGCAGTTTTGAGGCAACCAATCGAGAGATAGTAAATGCTGCGAAAATTGCAGAAGCGCACGAGTTTATCGCCCAATTGCCGGACGGTTACAACACTATTGTAGGGGAACGCGGTCAAAAATTGTCGGGGGGTCAGCGGCAGCGAATTGCAATTGCAAGGGCTGTTTTGAAGAATCCGCCGATTTTGATTCTTGACGAAGCTACTTCAGCGGTGGATAACGAGACTGAGGCGGCAATTCAGCGATCGCTCGAACGAATTACCAAGAATCGCACTACAATTGCGATCGCCCACCGTCTTTCTACTGTCCGCAATGCCGATTGCATTTGTGTCATGGAAGAGGGGCTGGTGGTAGAATCGGGGCAGCACGAACAACTGATCGAACAGGACGGAATTTATGCGGCGCTCTGGCGCGTGCAATCTGGTATAAGATAGAAACGCAGCGGTTTTGGGTAATTGGGAATTGCTAATTTGTAATTGGGGATGGGCCATTGGGCATGGGTAACTAATGACAACAGTCAACTGCCAACTGCCAAACGCCAACTGCTAACTGACAACTGACTGCAAAATATTAGTTTATACAAGCAAGAAGAGAAAATGTTTCTATTTGATAGCCCTGAGTCCAAACCCAACGAAAATAGCTGGAGCCGCAAGTTAGATAAATTTGTGAAAGCTAATCAACATGAATTGGCTGCTTTGGCTTGGGGGCTATTTCTGGAAAGGGGAGAGGAAAGCGAGGAGATTTTAGCAATTGATATTGCAGAAACTGCGCGTTTTGTGTATTGTAAGAAAGAGGCGGTTGAGGAGTTGAACCGTCAAGTAAAAAGTCATATTCAGGAAGTTGTAGGTGTGTTGAACGCTCACAAACCTGAGAAAGAAGTGGCGATTTTGGCGATCGGCGAAGGTCAAATCAAGTTAATTCTTTTTGAACCTAAGCCTGAACCTCCTGTTTGTTTTGAGGAAGCTGCAACAGATGTTGATACTTTGTTGGCTAAGCTGGAACAGCAGATGGTTGAATATATGAAAGGATAAGATTACTCGGCGATTGAAATCGCGTGTACACAAACGAAGTCCCAGCAGAGGGGGACTAAGAAATGAAAGGAGTATTTAAGCCTCATTTAGTATCAGTTGTTCGAGGGCTGGGATGACGCTGAAACGGACTTCTGGCGAGGTGTCTTTGAAGGCTTTAACTAATATGGGCGCGCGACATCTCCTATTTTTCCCAGTGATTCTGCTGCTTTCGCCCTGACAGCGGGGCGGGCATCCTCTAGGGCGATGCACAAGGTGTCTAGCACCATCTGATAGTATGCGGGATTTTGAATCATGCTGTGAGCCTCCGGTTTGCATAGAGCTTACTGCTGTTTTATTTTACCTCTTGCATCTCTGTCAGGAACAGGCAAGATGCCTGTTCCACAAAGAGTAAATTTTCTTCTGGGGTGCGAGTCTCGCCCGCCCTGGAAGCGTTATTAAAAATGTTGCAATATTTCAGCAAACTTTTGGGTTGGCTGGCTACTTCACGTCTTCGGATACGCCTTCGATGAAGGCAACAAGTCCTTTGCCCCAGGGGTTTGATTCGGCGAAGTGTTCGCCAACTTTCACGGCTGCTTTTTTGCCACCGTTGTAAAGCCGTTTGAGGCTGATTAGGTTTTCCCACTCGATGGGTTTTTGCTCTTTGATTTCCTTAAATTCTGCATCAATAATATTGAGTGCCTGTTGTTCGTCTTGCACATAGCTATACTTTTTTTCTAATGCCTGAATGATTTGCACTACTGCATTCAGTGCAGCTTCAGGGGAGGATTGCTGGGCGGCTTCGATTTTTTGAATAACCTTGGGATTGCTGTTTTCAGCGGCATAGTTAACGCCGATGTTGGCATTTGGTTGGTTGAAGATGGGTGATTCGTTTGACATCACTTTTAATTCCTCGATAGATTGTATGTTGTATACACTAGCAGAAGCATTCGCCGACTGCTTGCCACTTTCCGGGAGTAGGGACAACTGACGTATCGGGTAGTTGTAGTATTTGCAGGCGGCTTGGATGACGAGGATGAGGCCGTGCAATTCTGCGCCGGATTCGGAGGGGATTAAGGTAAGGAGGTGGGGGAGATGGGGGGCGACTTTCTCTGTGTGCTGCTTAGCGATTTTGCCTAAGACATCTGCCGCCCTCCAACGCACAGAAGAGTCTGAATCTTCAACGAGTTTAAGTAATCCCGGAATCGCCTTCTTGTCACCGATTTTGCCTAAGGCATCTGCCCCCATCTTACGCACATAAGAATCTGAATGTTCCACGAGTTTAACAAATCCCGGAATCGCCTGAGCGTCACCGATTTTGCCTAAGGCATCTGCCGCCCTCCTACGCACATCAGAGTCTGAATCTTCAACAAGTTTAAATAATCCCGGAATCGCCTTCTTGTCACCGATATTGCCTAAGGCATCTGCCGCGCTCCTACGCACATAAGAGTCTAAATCTTCAACGAGTTTAAGCAATCCCGGAATCGCCTTCTCGTCACCGATATTGCCTAAGGCACCTGCCGCCCTCCTACGCACATCAGAGTCTGAATCTTCAACGAGTTTAAGTAATCTCGGAATCGCCTTATCGTCACCGATATTGCCTAAGGCACCTGCCGCCCTCCTACGCACCTCAAAGTCTGAATGTTCAACGAGTTTAAGTAATCCCTGAATCGCCTTTTCGTCACCGATATTGCCTAAGGCATCTGCCGCCCTCCAACGCACATCAGAGTCTGAATCTTCAACGAGTTTAAGTAATCCCTGAATCGCCTGAGCGTCACCGATATTGCCTAAGGCATCTGCTGCGCTACTACGCACATCAGAGTCTGAATCTTCAACGAGTTTAAGTAATCCCTGAATCGCCTGAGCGTCACCGATATTGCCTAAGG
>NZ_JAUBSA010000075.1:15257-27197 GCF_036702115.1 Microcoleus sp. LAD1_D5
CATCTGCCGCCCTCCAACGCACATCAGAGTCTGAATCTTTCACGAGTTTAAGTAATCCCGGAATCGCCTTTTCGTCACCGATTTTGCCTAAGGCATCGGCTGCGCTACTACGCACATAAGAGTCTGAATCTTCAACGAGTTTAAGTAATTCCGGAATCGCCTGAGCGTCACCGATATTGCCTAAGGCATCGGCCGCGCTCCAACGCACATAAGAGTCTAAATGTTCAAGGAGTTTAAGTAATCCCGGAATCGCCTTTTCGTCACCGATATTGCCTAAGGCATCTGCCGCACTCAAACGCACAAAAAGGTCTGAATCTTCAACGAGTTTAAGAAATCCCGGAATTGCCTGAGCGTCACCGATTTTGCCTAAGGCATCTGCCGCGCTACTACGCACATAAGAATCTGAATGTTCAACGAGTTTAAGTAATCCCAGAATCGCCTTCTTATCACCGATTTTGTCTAAGGCATCTGCCGCGCTACTACGCACATAAGAATCTGAATGTTCAACGAGTTTAAGTAATCCCGGAATCGCCCGATCGCCACCGATTTTGCCTAAGGCATTTTCCGCGCTACTACGCACATAAGAATCTGAATGTTCAACGAGTTTAAGTAATCCCGGAATCGCCCGATCGCCACCGATATTGCCTAAGGCATTTTCCGCCCTCAAACGCACATCAGAGTCTGAATCTTCAACGAGTTTAAGTAATCCCGAAATCGCCTTTTCGTCACCGATTTTGTCTAAGGCATATGCCGCCCTCCTACGCACATAAGAATCTGAATCTTCAACGAGTTTAAGTAATCCCGAAATCGCCCGATCGTTACCGATTTTGCCTAAGGCATCTGCCGCGCTACTACGCACATCAGAGTCTGAATGTTCAACGAGTTTAAGTAATCCCGGAATCGCCTTTTCGTCACCGATTTTGCCTAAGGCATCTGCCGCGCTCCAACGCACATCAGAGTCTGAATCTTCAACGAGTTTAAGTAATCCCGGAATCGCCTTTTCGTCACCGATTTTGCCTAAGGCATATGCCGCCCTCCAACGCACATCAGAGTCTGAATGTTCAACGAGTTTAAGTAATCCGGGAATCGCCTCATCCGATCGCGCCTCCCACAAAAGCTTAACCTTTAACGACCCCGGCACATCCAACCCATCCACCAACCCAACCGTGCGCTGCTGAAACTCCCGCTGCACCTCCCCCGCCAGCCGCGCCCCCAACATCAAATCCACCTCCAATGCCAGCCGCACCACCCGCACCGCCTGCTTCTCATCCCGCAACAACGACAGCATGAACGCCAGAGGCTCCGTCCATTTAAAATAATTCAAATAGAAATGCTGCAACCGTTCATCATCGATCGCATCAATATGCCTTTCAACCAACAGTTTCAGCAACGCCCGCGCCGCATAATACTCCTGAAATAATTGGTGATGAAACTCAATTTCCTCCGGCTTTGCCGCTATCTGCAACAGATGATGTTCCAGCAAATCCTCTAGCCATTCCTTCGCCTTCGTTGGCGCATCCAGCACCCCCCGATCGCGCAACCAACCCTCCAAAATCCTCTCAGCCCGATCGCGAGAAATCGCCACCCAACCATCCGTGGGGCGCTGCGAGTCACCCTGCAACATCACAAAAGCCAACTGCTGCAAAACCTCCGACTTGAATAGCTGAAAACCATCCGAAACCAACGCACCGCGCTTAAACTCCTCATACTGGCGATCGAACTCCTGAAACAACTCGCCCTTACTCTGGGGAATTTTCCCGCTATTTTTAAACACCTTACACATCATTTCCAGTAGTAACGGCGTTTCGGCAATCTCTCGCAGGCGATCGCGCAATTGTCGCAGCAGCAAATCCCCATGTTGCGGCAATTGCTTGTGCACAAACTCCCGCATCTGCGGTTGCGTCAGCGCACACATTTCCAGTTGTTGCTCAATGCCCAAAGATCCGCCCAGCGCCAAATCCCGCGTCGTGAAAATCATCGCCGTATCGGGATTGTCGTCGTGGAATAGCTGCAAATCCTGCAGCCTTTGTTGGGATGGCATCTCATTCACGCCATCCAGCAACAGCAGCAACCTGCCATCCAGCAGCAAATCATCCACCTTTTCCGGGCTAACTTTCAGCTTTGCCTGTCGAAATTCGGCACAGATTGCTTCTAAAATCGAGCGATCGCTCCTCAACTGCACCAACACCGGAATCTGTTGATCGCCCTCATTGAGCGCTTCTAGTGCCAATTCCCACCGAAAACGCTGCAAAACCGTCGATTTTCCCGAACCTGGCTTGCCCACTAGCAGCACATTTCCCTGCTGCACGTACTTGCGGAGTCCCGCCAGCACTTCCAGCCGCTCGATTTTCGTTTCTGGTTTCTTTTCTGAGGATGGAGGTTGCGATCGATCCTCCGGTGAAATTTCCACCCGCACCTCCACCTGTAAATCCGTCAGCGTGTAGAGATGCTGTTGTTTTTTATAAGACTCAACCAGGGATTGCAGATATTTAGGAAAATCAACTGGTGTCGCCATTTGATTATAGATTTTAGAATATGGATTTATTATAGATTTTTTCTTGATCGGCGATCGATGCTGAAAATTCGGGACAAAATCACATCATATTAAATCCGGCTTTAGTACCCCCTTTTCTCTTAGTCCCCCTCTGCTCGGACTTCGTATGTGTAGACGCGATTTCCAATCCCCGGGCTATCTCAACATCGTGAAAGCCACATCAGGAACAGGCTTTCGGGCCTGTTCCACAAAGAGTAAACCCGGACTTATTATAGATATCAGAATAACCAGCAATCAAAATAACCAGCGGGCGGTGAATCGTCATGAAAAATTTGAGCTTTGTCTAAATTAGGTACAGCCTCCGCCAATTCTCTACCTACTTTTACCTCAAGCGCCCTGTCTGTTAATGGAAAGGAAAATTGATGGCTATCTTGCAAATATTTTGCCTTCGCAACAATCTCATTTTTCTCTAAAATCTGGCTGTTGCTACCAATCAAAATGCTATTACTTTCCTGGCAAACACACAGGCACACCTGAGAAAACACACTTTGAAAAGTCCTGATTTTTTCCGCATAAAACTGATCTCTGTGCAGCAGATTTGCTACCACAACTCCCTCGCTTGACAAGTGTTTTTCGCAGATTTGATAAAATTCTTTGGTGGCTAGGCGGTGCGGAAAGTAGCCGTTGCCAAATGCTACGTCGATCATAATGATATCGTACTGAGTATCTGATTTTTGCTGCTCTAAATACTCTCTGCCGTCTTGAATTGTTACAGTCAGCCGATCGTCCAATTTTATCCCAAAGCACTGTGTAGCTGCTTGGATCGCGATCGGATCGACCTCCGCACATTCTATAACAGTGTCCGGCAAATAGTGGTGCAAAACTAAGGGAATTCTGCCGCCGCCAAATCCAGCCATATAGATTCTTTGAGGTAGGCTTTGCCACACTAAACCCAACATCATAGCCTGAGTATATTCAGACACTAGATGTAAAGGATTGTTGAAATCGAAAACAGATTGCAGTAAATCTGTTTGCTGATTTATTTTTTCTACTAAAGATAGCTTAATGTGCGATCGCTCTTTTGTGACTGCAACATAGTGAACACCAGACTCTTTGCAAAAAATAACTTTGTCTGGCTGTTGCTGCAGCCAAGCCAGCCGCTGTCCAATAGCGGATAAATTAATAGATTGCCAAGTTTTGTGTTCCTCAATCATCTGATTTTAAATTTTATTTAAATTCGATACTCTCTAAGAATATAGCCTCATCAACCTGGTTTCTACCAAAATGCCTGAGTCGCCCGATATCTGCGAAGAAACCGGGTTTCTAGTCAAGGCTGGGGCAAGTCATGTTCTCATTTTCCAGCAGGGCGAAGAACGAGAAGACAACAGAAATTCACCAGATTACAGCCGTTTGTACGCCACCAATTCCAAACCTGAAACCGAAAGTTCCACTTTTTGCCACTCTTGCTTGTCACCTTCTAACTTTTCAAAAGCTGCTGAGGTGAGCAAAATCTCTCCTCGTTCCGCCAAATCTTCTCCCAGCTTCGATGCGAGATTAAATTCCGATCCGTACATATCCTCTCCTTCCAGCATCAAAACATCGCCACAGCCAATACCAATGCAGAGGTAAATATCCATCTCCGGTGGCAGTGTCGTGTTGACAGCCGCCGTGTGTTTCAAAGAGTCGATCGCAGCTTCCACAGCCGATTTTACATCAGCAAAAACTGCAAAAATATTGTCTGCTTCCTCCTTAACTACAGTGCCACCGCATTCGGAAATTATCGGTTTAACAATTCCGTGCATCCGGTGAATCATTGCCAAAAATTGAATAATTCCGTAGCGGACTGTCGTGCGCGAAAATCCCGACATATCTATTACTAAAATGGCGTAATTTTTGCGGAAAGTGGCATTAATTTTTTCATCAATTTCAGCCATTCTTTCGGGATATTCGTTTCTTTCTTGCAGCAGCGTTTCTAAGTTAGCGCGGTTATTTGTTTTCATTTTATTTTAATTAAATTCCCAATCGCGACACAGTTCTTGAGGGCGGCCAGCAGGATGCACCGCACAATTGATGCCATCCTTGCCGTAATAATAATCGCACACTTTGCAGGGTTTAGTTTGCTCTAATTTTTTAAGCAAAATTGCCCGGATTGTCTGGACTCGGTTTCGATACTTGTTTGCATTCGAGTGACTCGGTTCAATGGCCAAAGCTTGCTCAAAAGCTGCTAAGCTGGCATCGTACAATTTAATAATTTGGGCGCTGTATTTTGTCCAAGCATCGGCGTGGCTTTGATAAAGTTCGACTGTACTTAAGTTTAAAATTCCGTATTCAGTCCAAGCGTCAGCAGAAACTCGATCGAACTTAATATTGGCATTGAGCAAAACTTTTTTGATCGTTGCCAAAAGTTCCCTGGGCTGCCAAGGTTTGCTAACATAAGCCTCGGCGCGATCGCCCTGGAACCTCGAAAATAAAGCTAACTGCTGTCCCTTGCCTGTTAAAAATACCACCGGTATGTTCCGAGTTTCGGGATTAGCTTTAATTAAACGGCAAACGCCGTAGCCGTCTAGACGGGGCATTATGACATCTAATAATACTAAATCTGGGCAATTTTTCTCAATTTTATCCAGCGCTTCCACACCGTCAGATGCCTGAATTACATTCAATCCGCTGCATCTCAACTGATGTGAAATGCACTCCCGCTGGCTGCGGGAATCTTCCACCACCAAAACTGTACTCATCACTCCCCACCTGGTTTCTGAGGTAAACTTGTTCGCTGCTTTGAGTTGTCCTTGCTGAAATCAGTTTACCCGCATTAGATGAATTTGCTATCACTGGCACTCCGGATTTACTAAAATTGCAACAAATCTTAAACAGGGAAGCAAAGGTGATACTTATCAGAAAATGCTGGTTGCCAATACGCGGATAATTGTTGAAGGTTTGGGCGGCAAATATTCGGCTTTTAAGCCTTAATAACGGCCAATGGTACTGATATCGGACGAAAACCTTGTTGAATTGCAACAGATAATCGGCTACTGTATACGTTGAAGTTCTTAAGGACGACAAATGAATCGATTGCTCCTCACTTTATTGGTAAGTCCGACGCTGTTTGGATCTGTGATGTCTTTGAGCGCGATCGCAAATCCCGCTCAAATTGGCGAAACACCAAGCCAATCGGCTGATTCGCCCCAATGCGTGCGATCGCCCCACACTCAGCGTCTGACTTGCATGCGGCTTCCTGGCAAGTCTGCTGCTGCTGCTTCTAAGCCGAGAATTACTTGGCAGCGCCCGGGTGAAGAACGGGTGGCGATGCTGGATTTTTCGGAAGAAGAAAGCGATGCGGCGGCGGCGCTGTTTGGCTGCGACTGCCAGTCGTGTATCAACTCGCTGCGGCAGTTGCGCGGTTTGCCGCCTCTGGATCTGACTTGAGGCCGATCGCGCGTGATCGAGCTAACGTTTGAATTTTGCTCAAATCGCGATCGTTGCGAAATTTGATAATTGCGGGACGATCGCACTTGTCATCTACAATAACCTGTTCAGATCGGCGATCGAGCAGTTCAGAGCGATCAACCTTTTGATGTCCACAAATTTCAATAATTTCTCACCGATAAAATGCCCTTCGATGTCTTTCGGGCAAAAGGCATACTATAGAATTCTCTCACAGCTCAACAGTTGTTTTTTTTGATATTTCATCAGTCTATAATTTGGCCGTTTGTAATGGCGAATGTTATTCGCAGCTACACGGACGAGACTGCCAAAAGTTGTAGTTTTGGGTTTGTAACGGTAGATGAATGCAGATCAATGCTGATGTTGCAAATCGAGCGTACCTGCTGCTACAATAAAATTTATAATATTAGCCAAATAAACTGCTACTTGGAATCATGTCCGCAAACACCGCGCTACCCGCAGCCCTAGCTAAAATCGTCCAGCGCTTTCAACGACACTCCGATCCAAAACAGCGCTACGAGCAACTGCTGTGGTATGCTAAGCGACTCCCAGCATTTCCCGAAAGCGACAAACTGCCGGAAAACAAAGTTTCTGGCTGTGCGTCGCAAGTTTATGTTACTGCAAATTTGGCAGACGGAAAAGTTTTGTATCAAGGCGATTCAGACGCTCAGTTAGTCAAAGGATTAGTTGGATTGTTGGTGGAAGGTTTGAGCGGATTGACGCCTGCTGAAATTGTCACCATTACCCCAGATTTTATTCAAGACACGGGATTGAATGTGAGTCTGACACCTTCCCGCGCTAACGGATTTTACAACATTTTTCAAATGATGAGAAACAAAGCCGTTGCTTGCGAAGTGAGCAAGCAAGCCGAAGCAAATTAAAAGAATAAACAGCCATGACTCAAACTACAAATTTAACAAAATCAAATTCTGGCCACTATCCCGCCGCAGTTCAAGAATATCTCTGGAATTGGAAAGAAACGCAAATCCAAGTTATTTACGAAACCAGAGGACAGGGAAATCCTGTCTTGTTGCTGCCGGCTTTCAGTACGGTTTCGACGCGAGAAGAAATGCGTCCTTTAGCAGAATTGTTGGCTCCTAAATTTCAAGTTGTGAGCTTAGATTGGCCTGGTTTTGGCGAATCGGAACGCCCGCGAACCGACTATCAACCGCAATTATACCATCAATTTCTCAAGGATTTTGTTGAGTCAATTTTTAAGAGTTCGGTTGCTGTAGTGGCTGCAGGTCACGCGGCGGGTTATGTGATGCAATTAGCGCAATCAAAGCCCAATGTTTGGTCAAAGATTGTGTTAGCTGCGCCGACTTGGCGCGGGCCTTTGCCGACGATGAGCAAACAGCAAAGCGGATGGCATGGAATCGTGAGAGAATTAGTACGATCGCCCTTTTTAGGTCAATTCCTATACAAACTAAACACTGCGCCGTCATTCCTCAGTTTGATGTACCGTCGCCACGTCTATGTTGATGCAGCTAAAGTCACGCCCGATTTCATCCAAAGCAAATGGCAAGTGACGCAAAAACCCGGTGCTCGATACGGTTCCGCTGCCTTTGTGACTGGTGGTTTAGATACGGCAAAAGTGCGATCGGAATTTACAGATAAATTTCAACAGTTAGCAGTGCCGGTGATGGTTGTAATTGCTGAAAATGCGCCGCCCAAATCCAAGGCTGAAATGGAAGCATTAACGGAATTACCGGGTGTTGAATCGCGAGTTATTCCCGGTTCTTTGGGTATGCACGAAGAGAATGCAGAAGCTTTGGCAAATGCGGTTAAATCTTTTATTTGAGAGAATTAAGAGGGAATGAACCGCAGAGGGCGCAGAGAACGCAGAGGGGAGAAGGTTCGAGGGGATGAATGCAAGCTGTTTTTTTAACGTTAGTTTGGATGGTTTGCTATTGGTTTTGTCTGCCAGTTTATGCTGTCGGAGATTCGCCGATGGTCAATTTGCCAAAGAGTACGATCGAAAGTGCGATCGACTTTCACATCCATTCTTCTCCTGATGTGATTCCTCGCAGGTTGGATGATTTTGAAGTAGCGAAATTAGCTGCTAGGGCGAAGATGAAAGCTGTTGTATTGAAAAATCATTATGCCAGCACAGCAGCGCGGGCAGTTTTGGTTAATAAAATAGTACCAGAAATCGAAGTTTTCGGGGGAGTTGTTCTCAATCATTCGGTAGGCGGAATTAATCCCGATGCTGTAAGCGCAATGCACCGCATCGGTGGCAAATACGGTAAAGTAGTGTGGCTACCAACGGTTGATGCTGAGCATCACTTGCAGGTTTTTCACAAGTCCGGAATTGGCATTAAAGTTGCGAAAAATGGCAAGGTTTTACCGGAAACAGCAGCGGTGTTGAAGACTGTAGCAAAAGATAATTTGGTATTGGAAACCGGGCATATTTCCTCAGAAGAAGTGATGGCAGTTGTCGGTGAAGCCAATCTTCTCCACATTAAGAACATCCTGATTACCCACGCAATGGCAGATGTACCCGGTTTGTCCCTAGAAAATATGCAAAGAGCCGCCCAGATGGGAGCTTTTCTAGAACTAGCATTTGTCAACGATTTGATGGGAGAAAAGGCCGCTGATGACGGACACAAAAACTGGCATCAAGTTTCTATTAGTAAGATGGCTGCCGCGATTAAACTAATCGGAGCCGAGCATTTTGTTCTCAGCACAGATTTGGGAAGAAAACCCGATCCTTTACCTGCAGAAGGCTACAAGTTATTTGTGGAAAAATTGATGGGCGAAGGCATTTCTCCGCACGAAATTGATTTAATGACGAAACACAATCCAGCTCTATTGTTAGGCATTTAGAATGGGTAATTGGGTATTGGCAATCGGGGATTGGGAATCGCTAATTGGGAATTCTCTTCGCTCTTTTCTCTTCCTTCTTCCCTCTTCCCTCTTCCTTCTTCCTTCTTCTATTCTTGATTGCCTTTGTCGCGCAGGTATCCGTTATCTGCAATGCGCCAAGCACCCCCAGCATTGCCCGTTAAATCGCTATCTTCCACGGTAGCAATGCCATCTCTGTAAACGCCGATCGCCTCACCTTCATTACCATTAATCCGACACCGGCGCACGATCAATTTTCCTCCCAATCCGACACCTATTCCCAAACTGCCGTTGTCAAAAATACTGCAATCTTCCACCGTTGCTTTCCCATTATCGGATATAAAAATTCCGTTCCATACCCCATCATGAATTTGACTGCGGCGGAGGATAGAATTTGCATCGGGGCCGCAAATTCCCACCACAGAATAGTCCGCAGAAGTGATATCGCTGTCTTCTATGATTAACTCACCTTTGCTAATATCTACAGCGTAATATTTCCCCGTCGCGCTCAGGGTTAAACCCCGCACTAAAGCACTGTCAGTTGCCATTTTAATGCAGTTTGAGTTGATACTTTCAACCACAATGCGATCAACTTCTCCGCTGCCGATAATTTCTACCGATTTGTCGAGAATTAGACTTTCGCGATAAACGCCTGGATCCACGTCAATCCGCGTGCCCGGTGCTGCATTTTTCAGCGCTTCGCTAATAGTAGTATAATCGCCTTGACCCTCCTGAGAAACAACAAATTTTTGACTCTTCAAAACTTTGGGATCAGAAGCAGATGCTTCAATTTGCCGTGATTCCGAGTCAAAATGCTCAGATTGTCGATCGCCCGCTTCGGAAAGTTGCGATGTTAGCTGCAAGCGTTCTTGATAAACTGTCTCTAGTTGGTGTTCTAACTCGGATACTTGAGATTGAAGTTGAGCTTGATTCTGGTTTGCTGTCTCGATTTGACTTTGAGTTTCCGAGAGTTGAGAATAAAGGTGCGATCGTTCTGTGTTAGCAGTTTCTAGCTGAGATTCTAATTCCAAGCGAGTTTGACGCACACTTTCTAGCTGACTTTCTAAGTCCCATACTTGAGATTGAAGTTGAGTTTGATTCTGATTAGCCGTCTCGATTTGACTTTGCAATTCCGAAATTTGAGAAGTGAGCTGAGATTCCAACTCAGAGCGACTTTGACGCACAGTTTCTAACTGATTTTCTAAGTCCGAGATTTGAGATTGAAGTTGATTTTGATTCTGATTGGCTGTCTCGATTTGAGCTGGAAATTCCGAGAGTTGAGAATAAAGGTGCGATCGTTCTCTGTTAGCAGTTTCTAGCTGAAGTTCTAATTCAGAGCGAGTTTGACGCAGGCTATTTAGCTGATTTTCTAAGTCCCATACTTGAGATTTAAGTTGAGTTTGATTCTGATTAGCCGTCTCGATTTGACTTTGCAATTCCGAAATTTGAGAAGTGAGCTGAGATTCCAATTCAGAGCGAGTTTGACGCACAGTTTCTAAGTGGTGTTCTAACTCGGAGATTTGAGATTGAAGTTGAGTTTGATTCTGATTTGCTGTCTCGGTTTGACTTTGCAATTCCGAGATTTGAGAAGTGAGTTGAGATTCCAATTCAGAGCGACTTTGACCCACACTCTCTAACTGATGTTCTAACTCGGAGATTTGAGATTGAAGTTGATGTTGATTCTGGTTTGCTGTCTCGATTTGACTTTGAGTTTCCGAGAGTTGAGAATAAAGGTGTGATCGTTCTCTGTTAGCAGTTTCTAGCTGAGATTCTAATTCTGAGCGAGTTTGACGCACACTTTCTAACTGATTTTCTAAGTCGGAGATTTGAGATTGAAGTTGAGTTTGATTTTGATTGGCTGTCTCGATTTTAGTTTGCAATTGCGAGATTTGAGAAGTGAGCTGAGCTTCTAACTCAGAGCGAGTTTGACGCACACTGTCTAGCTGAACTTCTAAGTCGGATACTTGAGATTGAAGTTGAGTGTGGCTCTGGTTGGCTGTCTCGATTTGACTTTGGGATTTCGACAGTTGAGAATAAAGGTGCGAGCGTTCTGTGTTAGCAGTTTCTAATTGAGCTTGCAGTTCTGATAACTGAGACTGGAGTTGCGAGCTATCTCCCTCCTTGCTATGTATCTGAGACTCCAATTCTGACAACTCAGCCAGCAGTCTCTCTCGCTCTAAAACAACCATTTCGGATTGAAGTTGTAGTTCATGAACTTGAGAGTTTAACTGGATTTTATCCAGATTAGCAGCTTCTAACTGTCTTTGCAGTTCTAATAATTCAAATGGAGGTTGCTTTGCTTGTTGGCGAGCGGTTTGCAATTGAGAGTTTAGTATTTCGCGTTCTTGCTCTGCACTCTCCAATTGAGCTTGTAGCTCGGACAATTCCGAAGTAAATTGCGATCGCTCTGCTTCGACTAATTGCAGTTGAGTTTGCAAACCCGACAGTTGAGACTGAAGTTGCTCCCGCTCTTCAATCGAGCGATCGAACTTAATTTTAATTTCTGACAACTGGTACTGTACCTGCAATCTGCTTTGAGTAGCAGTTTCCAACTGAGTTTCAAATTCAGACAGCAGAGCCTGAATTTGAGAGTGTTCTGCATCAACCGCCTCTAACTCTGCTTGCTGTTCCAGCAATTGAGCGTTAAGCTGCGATCGCTCCTGCTCCCCAACTTCTAACTGATCTTTAAGTTCTGCCACTTCTGCTAACTGCGACTCAGCTTGTTGAGCATTTTCTAGCTGAAACTGCAAATCAGCAATCAGAGCATCAATTTGCGATCGATCTTGGGCAATTCCTGCCAAAAATTCTTCCATTTCCGACACTTGATTTTTTAACAATTCTTGCTCGCGAGTCACAGTTCCCAACCGACTTTGCAACTGGGACAATTCAGAATTTAGCTGATTTTCATTCTGCACCTTTTGCCGCAATTCCGAATTTCGGGCATCCAACTGAGCAGCCAAATTCGATATAGCCTCCTGCGAACCCTGCATCCGCACCAAATTGCGTGAATTTCGCTTATTCAAAATTAGCCAGCAGACTAAGGCCCCGCCTCCAAATCCTATTAATAAAAGTAATGCTTCCATCAATACTCCGGACAGTTTTTAAAGAGGGATGCGACGCCTACGGCAAGCAACGCTTACGCAATAAATCACAGAAGC
>NZ_JAUBSA010000076.1:0-26975 GCF_036702115.1 Microcoleus sp. LAD1_D5
TTATATTGCCGAGGAGAACTCGAATTCACTCATCTTTCTAAATGCTGTTTTCTCACTTTTTCAGCAAGCCCTATTTATCGATCGACCATTCGATCGAGCTTTTCCTTAACCAACAAATCTAACAACGAGCGCAACACAAACAAGCCACCGAATCCCGCAACCGCAAAAGCTGCGATCGCCCCCGTTTGATATCCGCCCACTAGCAGCACTGCACCCGACAAAAACACAAAACCAGTCAAACAAGCGAAAATTAGAGTTTTCAGGGCTAAGTTAATGCGTTTCAAGGCTCTTTCGCTCTCTAGATTTCGCACTCTAATTTGCAGTTCGCCCTCTTCAATTCGCTGCTCCAAACGGTTGAGATAAACTTGCGATTTGCTCGGCTGCCGTAACTTATATGTAATAAAACTTCGCGCTTGCCTTGCCAATTCTCCGATCGCATTTCCCCGCCCCTTGCTCACCGCAATACTCTTGACAAAAGGCTGAGCTGATGCTATGAAATTGTAGTCAGGGTCGAGAGTTCTAGCAATGCCGTCGAGAGTCGTCACAGACTTGACAATAAACATCATTTCTGCAGGCAAGCGAAACGGTTGCTGCTCGAACATGATGTAAAGTTCGTTCTTGATTTCATTAAAAGCTTGAAAGTCGATCGGCTTATCAATAAACTTATCCAACAGAAAAGCAATTAACCTGCGTACTGGCATCATATCCGGCATCGGCTCAACCAAGCCGATCGAAATTAAAGTATTGAGTACCTCGTCAGTATCCTTTCTCATCACAGCAAAAAAAGTCTTGACCATTTGGTCTTTAGCCAGAGACTTCACCTCAGCCATCATCCCAAAATCGTAAAAAATCAAGCTACCATCTTCTGTCACCGCCAAATTTCCCGGATGGGGGTCAGCTTGAAAAAAACCGTCAATTAACAACTGTTTTAAATAACAGCAAATTCCGAGTTGATTGAGCTTCACAATATCCACTCCAATCGCCTCTAAACTAATGCGGTCGTCCACCTTAATGCCGGGTGCGTATTCTAGAGTCAGCACTTTTTTAGTAGTGTATTGCCAGTAGACTTTCGGAACAATAACTTGAGGATATTCTCGAAAATTATGGCTAAAGCGATCGGAATTTTTACCTTCTTGCACGTAGTCAATTTCTTGATATAAAATCTTAAAAAACTCGTGATAAATAGATTCCAGGTCATATTTGCGCGTCCCAGGCAAATAGCGATCGCAAAAACGCATCACTTGGCGCACCGCCTTCACATCCAAATCAAATAAACTTTCCAAACCCGGACGCTGCACCTTTACAATCACATCTTCCCCGGTGTGCAGCCTTGCTTTGTGCACCTGTCCAAGACTCGCAGCAGCGATGGGCGACGGGTCAAAATCGCGGTACAAAGCATAAATATCCTTGCCTAACTCTGATTCTACAAGAGCGATCGCCTCTTCGGAACTAAACTGAGGAACCCGATCTTGCAACTGTTCGAGTTCCTTCACATACTCAAGTGGCAACAAATCCGCGCGAGTCGAGAGAGACTGCCCGATTTTAATAAAAGTCGGGCCTAAATTCAGCAAAGTATTGACCAACCAATGAGCGCGAATTCTTCTAATATGAGGAGAATTATTTTGCAGCAGTCCATCCCACCACAAAAAAAACATAAACTTTCCCGCCGCTGCAAAAATGTCTATTTGTCGTGCCAGTGGCGAATATTTAGAACGTTGCCAACGCAGGGTTTTAGGTGCAGCTTTTGTGAGCATAATATTGGCGATTGAATTCCATGCACCGTGACAATTTTTAGGGGACAATCCAGGACGCAGAAACCGGCTTTTACGAAAAGACGGGTTGCAGCCCTTTGAAACACTTAAAAAACTCAGTTTCTTTGGTCTATACTGCGTAATATCATCTCCGACTATACAATTATAATTAAGTTCCTAGCAAGTAATGCAAGTCCTGATTAATTAATAATAAATAGAGGACAGTCATACTCACTACAAACACGCACTAATTACGGGCAAATAACCCGACATAATATAAGTCATGGGGAAAATCAGCAATGGAGAATCGGCACTTTAGTGGGGAAACCAGACAAACAAATCAACAAGGAGGATGTGGTAGCGTTTGCCGCATCCACATCTCCCTAAAAAGGCAAGTCTTAGTTTGTTCGCTGCCAATTCACAACCACTTTTCCACCAAACTATTATTCTAGATTAGAGAGTTCCGCTGGAAATTGAGGCAGAGTCAGAGTAAAAGATGTACGCCACAACTCGTCAGCTTCTGAACTTTCCGCCGGACGGCTAGATACATCAATAGTACCATTCAAGTGCTGCACTAAAGACTTGACCAGAGCCAGGCCCAAACCCGTACCGGCGATAGCTTGGTCAGTAATGCCAGTGCCACGGCGGAACTTGTCAAAGATGTGGGGCAAATCAGCCGCAGAAATGCCGGGCCCGAAATTACAAATGCTCAGGACAATATAGCCGGCTGCCTCAGACGCCTCCAAAACTACCGCCGTTCCAGAAGCAGAGTATTTTCCAGCATTCGTCAGCAGTTCCAGGAGTACCCGATTGAGAATGTCCGGGTCGGTTTCCCAGCAAGGGGTCAACTTGGGCAAATCCACCTTCAGAGTCAATTGCTTATCCGCCCACTGTTTTTCAAAATCCCTAACTAAATCTTGAAATAAACGGTTGAGATCGATTTTGATTTGAGAAATTGGGACTTGCTGAGGCTCAAACTGCTTGAGGGCTAGCAAATCGTTAACCAGAGCAGTTTCCTTAGAACACTGCTGTTCTAGAATTTCGAGATACTTAGTCCGACTCGCTGACGGCAGTTCAGCTTGTTTGAGCATCAGAATCGCCAGCTTCATGATTGTTAAAGGGGTACGCAACTCGTGACTCAGAGTGCTGAGAAACTCGTCTTTAATCAGCTTCAATTTCCGCATTTGCTCTAGCTGATTGGCAGATTGTTCGTACAGTTTCCCCTGCACGTCCAGGCTTTGCTGCAACTGAGTGGTTCTGTCGAAGACTAGGGCTTGCAATTCCTTAAGCGTTTGAGTTTGGATAATCATCTTGCTCGCTTGAGCGCTGACTGATTCGAGAACTTCTAATTCTTCCGGGTTCCAAGTGCGCGGCTTCGAGTGCTGCAAAACCAAGAAACCCAAAACTGTTTCCTGGCAGCTACCGCCCGTGAGGGGAACCAGCAGCAAGCCGCGAATGCCTTGGAGTTTCAAAATTTCTGTGGCGACCTCTTGTTCTTTGCCGATTAATGCGCTTGCGTCAGCGAGGGCGAGGGGTTTGGGTGCGCTGTGGAATGCTTGGTGGCACAAATTAGATTCAGACAGCCAAAAAGCGGGAGAGTTATTTGGTTTTGAGTTGGGGATTTTGGATTGGGAAGTAGCAGTTTTATCCTTGTTTTTTGTTTTGGATGTTGAGCTTTTTTTTGCGGCAGCGTTTTGTGCTATTGGCTGTTTATTTGGATATTTTTTTACAACAGATTCGCAAACTAATTCGACTTTCGCTTTGGGGGTTTGATTGGGCGAGCGATTTGTAAATAGAGGGTCTGTATATTTCAATAGCAAGATTTGACCTCTATCTACTTCCAGGGTATCAACGGTATTTTCAATAACTTGCTGCAATATTCGCTCAACTTCTGAAGTTGTCTGGCTCAATGCAGCAACTGAGATGAGTAGATTTTTGTATTTAGCTTGTCGCTGTAACTGTTCATTTAAGCTGGCAATTTCTTGAGTTTTTAGAAGGTGAGAAATCGCGCTGCCGATCGCCTCCGATGCTGCTTCAAGGCGCTGGATCTCGGCTACCGACCACTCGTGAGGTTGCGACTTACCAACAATCATCATGCCATTTACAGCCCCTCCAAATCGCGCAGCCCCTGCCAAAATTGCCCGAAAAGGCAGCGCAGTCACAGGGGAATTGGGCGATGAAGCTGCTGGACTATCAAGATAGTCGGATATCGCCACTATCTCCCCGTCTACTAGGACGTTGGCCCAAGCGGGATGTTCGAGTGATATGCTAGGGGGTTTTAATCTTGGGGTTTGGGCGTGTTCCGGTGTTTGAGTGGAATCCACAGCACCGGCAACATAGGGGCGATCGCTGCTATTTTGCCAGCAAGCATTCGGATGTACTACTTTTTGGTCAACCACAGCAGTAACCAAACAGAAATCTGCCCCCCATGCAACCCCCAAAGTATTGGCTATTCGCAGCAGCAGGAGTTCTCGATCAAAGCTGGTGGCGAGAATTTGGCAAATTTGTCGCCCAAGAAGGGCAGGATCGACCTGGTACTGCATAAGACGATCCAGAAATTTTTGGACTGATACTGGCTCTGCGATTTGCGGTAAATGCAAAGTGCAAGACTCTGACGGCGATCGGTCGATCGGACTAAAGTCTTGATTTCCCTGGCAATCGATCATGGCAACCAAGCCTTTATTCTAAGATGTTTGAGCCGGCTTGCGCTGCAAATATAGAACCTATCCATAACTGTCGGCTTGACCGTTATGAGCCTGCTTTCTGTGTTTGTGCAGCTGATCGGCGGGTCGCTCGATATGTAAAAATATACCCAGATCTGACCGAGTTCTATTTTCCTGTTTTTTACCCTTCGATCTGTACGGGATGAACTTTACCATCCTTTACCGGATGATTATCAATCCCATTCCCGCTAATTTTGACGGTTATTAGTAGTATGAAGTTTTTCTAGAGACCGCTTAGTGACACCCCTCTTCTCACTGTGTGATGTTTCCTATGTGAAATACCTAGCACTGACCTTCGGTGAGCGTGTAGGCTTCGTGTCTCGTTTGCCGTTGCTCTGTTGGGTATCTCATTACTGAGACTCGTCACTGAAGACGAGCCGAGTCTTACACAGCATTTCTGGGCTTTTACACCCTTTATCCCTTCGTAGGGAACCCACGCAGAAGCCCTGTTTCCCAAGGCAAAAACTATTTTCGTACAACAAACTTGGATTGTATTTTATGGTGGGACGTGCCTTACCAACCAGCGGTCTGTTCTTTTCCCCTTTCTCTCGCAGTTGTCCGAGGCCAAGCATATTACTGCTACTGTAGCCTGTTGTTTGCAGTCGAGTGGGTGGGTCGCAACCACTTATATCTTACACGTTTTTTTTGCTAGAGAAACAGTAAATTGTCGCTCTTTTTCATAGACCTTGCTTGGCTTATATCCCGACGCTGAATTGAGTACAATTACAGCGTGGGACTTAGACAAATTAGTTAAGTTTGTGATCTTAACAAATTTTTATTTTGATACAAATCCGCCGATCGAGTAACGCCGATCGCAAAAATTCCAAATCCCAAAATTATCACTCATAACATAGTTGAGAGTTTTCGAGTTTTTGCTCAAAAACTCATTTTGCACAACACCTAGAGCCGTGCAGCTAAGTCTCTGGTTAAATTTATCCCAGTTACCTGCTTACTTATTTTGTGCTTCCTGTTGGGCTTTATCGCTATTTTGGCGGTAAAGTGCAGTCCGGTTCAGAGCCGTTGTGTAGCGGGGGTGCTTGGAGGGCACGGCGGCCATCAAATCCGAAGCTTGCTGCCACTTAGCAGCTACGACTAACCAATCCTCGCGAGATTGAGCGGTTTTGCCCTCGGTGGCTGCTTGTTCAGCGACTCGTACTGCTTGGGCAAAAGAGTCAACAGCAGAATTAACAGTCTCCTTAGAAATTTTCAAAGCAGGCTTTGCCTCCGAAGGAGGGGTAGTGGCAACTGCTTGGGTGGTGGCTTGTGTGCTGTTTGGCACTGGGGAATTAAGTCCTTTGTGGATGGCGGCCGCTGCTGCAATCAACAGCACGGTCAAGCTGATGCCGCCGACGATACCACGCTGAAATTGCCGCGGTTGCTGCATCGATCGAGGTATAGCGATTCTCGGCAAAGCCCGCTTGCCTGCCACAGCTTGGCGTTCGTGATGGGCGGTGGCTAAACGCTTGAACAAATTCGGCTTTCGGAGTTTAATTTCTTGAGACCACAAGAGTTGATTCTCCGGATCGCGGCTAATTTCTTCGAGCCACAGCAGTTGGTGTTCTCGGACAAGCCGGCTGTTGATGTTGACTCGGCGAATATTGTGGGGCGAAATGCGTTCCAAAATTTCTCGGACTCGATCGACCAAACTAGACTCTTCGAGCAGTTGGGGCGTTGCAGCTTCGCACAGCAGTTGCAGCACCCCGTCTGCAAACACAGCTCGGGCCCTGACCCCTATCTGTGCCAGTTCGTCATTAAGGATTTGAATAATCGATGCAACCGAGCCCTCGCGAGCTTGTCGAGCAATGTCATCTATTGGATTTGCCATAAAACTATCTTGACGCTTAGCAATCTGTTAATTGTTAACCCAAAGTCTCGGATCTAATTTTTACTCATACAGGTTATCACTGACACTGCCAGGTTAAAATGAACAGATGCAAATCTTGCATACCGATCCACTTAAAATTATCACCACAGCATCGAGCGAGGCTAACAGAAAATAAACTATGGGTAAAGTAATTAGCGGTCAAATTTTTGTTGTAGACGACAACATCGATACAGATCAAATTATCCCTGCCGAATACCTGACCCTGGTTCCCTCGAAGCCGGATGAGTACGAGAAACTAGGCAGTTACGCTATGATTGGGTTGCCCGATCGCTACGGTAAGTTTATCGAATCCGGTGAACAGAAAACCCGGTATCCGATTATAATAGCGGGCGAAAATTTTGGCTGCGGTTCTTCGCGGGAGCACGCTCCGATAGCTCTCGGGGCCGCCGGCGTCACAGCGGTGGTGGCTTTGTCTTACGCCCGCATTTTCTTTCGCAATTGCTCGGCTACTGGGGAATTGTACCCGATCGAATCAGTCGATCGGCTCTGCGACTTGTTTGTAACCGGTCAAGAAGTGACGATCGACTTTTCAGCAGAGGTAATTGTCAACCACACTCTCGATCGAACTTGCTCCCTCAAACCTTTAGGAGAAGTAGGGCCTGTAATCGATGCCGGAGGGTTGTTTGACTACGCGCGCCAAACGGGAATGATTGCGGCTCGCTCTTAACTGTTAAACCCCCTGTAATGTAGGGTGCACTCCCGGGCGCACCTTACGAATATCTCCCTAATCAAACCCATCCAATGTAGGGTGCGCGGAAATTTTCTCAAATCGACTCAATAAAATTCAATAAAATACGCTGGTGAGCAACGCCAAAAGGTCGCACATCTCCTGACTGCTCAGAAAAGCATTTGCCCGCCCGAATCTGCTCCGGTGTCAACAACTTCATATCCCAACCCTCAAGCAAAACTAAATCCTTGACATCCGCACTAAGTTGTGAGTGAAAAACGTGGCGAACCACATCTTTTTCGACATCGCAACAGAAAAAAGAAACACTTGCAGGAGCATAGCCAATTTCCTCTGATAATTCCCGCACTACAGCAACTTCCGGCGTTTCCCCCGGTTCCAAGTGTCCGCCAAACAAAGCCCAATGTCCAGGATACCTGATATGAGGAATATCGTCTCGCAACTGGCAGAGAAACTTGCCGTCTTGGTACAAAATCGCGATCGCAACGTGAATTTTAGTCATGTGTTAGAAAGAAGAGAGAAGGCAGAAATTGCTGTAGGAGCGGGTTCACCAACATCTGTAAAATTAACCAAAAATATAGGTAAACCCGCCCCGATCATAATATTATGGTTAATGAACTTTGAAGATAAATAAACAGATCCCAATCGCCCAATCACAACTATAAACCTTTGATTTTTATGAAATAGACTTACTTATGGAAATAAATTAGCATCTTCGTATTGTTATTTATTAACTGCTGGAGTGCGCTTTAATTGTTCCATTTCCTCAACATAAACTTCACCTAAATCCTTTCCAGCCAATTCCTTCAGAGTAATACTCTTGTAGCGGACTTCTCCCTTCAGCAACACTTCATCGCCAAGCTGGGGCAAATCTTGCTTGGTTAAAATCCAAATACTGCCAGTACCATCGTCAAGTTGATAAGCCGCATTCCCCACAAACGGAGCGCGATTTTCCACCTTTCCCCGGAGATAAACTTCAGCATCCACTTGCCGCTTTTGTTGAACGTCGCCAATGCTAGCCACATTAAAGCCAAGATTAAGTTGAGACAGAGGTAAATTGCCACAACTGAAAAAACCGCTGGCGAGGATTAGCGATAAAGAGCCGGTGCAGAATCTTTGAACCCAAACTTGCTTAATTGCAGTAGTCATTGGTCAACTGATTTGAGATGTGAGATACGACTTACTTTAACAGAATCCAAAGAATCGATCGCAAGTAAGAAATTTCTCTAGTGTAGTCCTTGACGGGGATTAAGCTAAAATCTAAAATCGTCAGCCCCTAACCCAGAGTCTACAATGGATGCCAAAACTGCTCAAATACTAGATGGCAAAGCTTTAGCCACAAAGATTCAAAGCGAGCTGAGCGATCGAGTCCGTGCCCTACAACCCCAAAAGGGGCGTCCTCCCGGACTTGCGGTGCTGATGGTAGGGGACAACCCAGCCAGCGCAGCCTATGTTCGCAATAAAGAGCGAGCCTGCGCTAAAGTTGGCATAGCTTCCTTCGGCCAGCATTACCCCGCAAACGCTACTCAAGCCGAACTAGAACTTGCAATTCGTGCACTCAACGAGGACGATCAAGTAGACGGCATTTTAGTGCAATTACCGCTACCAGAACACTTAGATGCAATTTCGCTGCTGTACCAAATTGCCCCCGACAAAGATGCTGACGGACTTCACCCTGTAAATTTAGGTCGTCTCGTGCGCGGGGAGCAAGGTTTGCGGAGTTGTACTCCCGCCGGAGTGATGCGGTTATTGCAGGAATACCAGATTGATTTAAAAGGAAAAAACGCCGTAGTTTTGGGACGGAGTATTTTGGTAGGTAAACCGATGGCGCTGATGCTGTTAGAAGCCGATTGTACTGTTACGGTAGCTCATTCGCGATCGCAAAACCTAGAATCGATTACCAATCAAGCCGATATTTTAATAGCCGCAGTCGGTCGCACAGAAATGATTACAGCTAATATGGTCAAACCGGGAGCAGTAGTAATTGATGTCGGTATTAACCGCGTCGTCAATCCAGACGGTACGAGTCGTTTGGCCGGAGATGTGGATTTTGATGCTGTTAAAACAGTAGCCGAATTTATCACGCCGGTGCCGGGAGGAATCGGGCCGATGACTGTCGCTATGCTGTTGGAAAATACCGTTTCGACCTACAGTATTAAGTAGTAATTAGTCATTATAAATACACCTAACGTAGGGTGCATCCCTGTCGAAAATTCGGGTGAAAAATCGATCGAATTTTCAGGAAGCGACGCACCCTACTGCTTGACAGCAACTACCCGAATTCGGCGATAATCTGCACTCCAATTACTATCGCGGTACAGCGCCGATCGCAAACGCTCTTCAACTGCGTTAATTACGTGCGATCGGACATCATCAGACAACCCCGACAAAAACCCGCCAGCAAACATCTCAATCCAATTTACCATACCCGCGCTGCCGCCTTCTAGGGGAGTCGGGCGATCGAACAAAACCGCATAACCCACATCAAATCCCTGCTTTTCCAAAAGCCCAGCATACTCGCCAATACTCGGAAAATACCAAGGATTAAGCGCTTCAGGCTCCTGGCAGCCAATTTCTGACAAAACACTCAAAAGCGCCCGGACGATCGCCCTCACGTTCCCCTTACCGCCAAACTCAGCCACAAAACGCCCTCCCGGCTTCAGCGCTTTTTCCACACAACTAATCACAGTATCCGGCTGTTTAATCCAGTGCAAAACCGCATTAGAAAACACAGCATCTAACGGCTCTTCTACTTTAAAACTCGTCGCATCTGCGGCAGCGAAGTTAATGTGAGGATAGTTTACTTTTGCCGTGGAAATCATCGACAAAGATGAATCAATACCTTGCACAAAAGCACCACTTTGAGCAATTTTTTCAGTTAACTGCCCCGTACCGCAGCCCAAATCCAGAATTTGTTCACCAGCCTTCGGAGCGAGTAACTCCAAAAGCGATTCGCCGTACTGCCAAACAAAAGCATGATTTTTCTCATAAAGAGCTGTATTCCAAGAATTTTGTGTCATGATAATTACCCTGAACCTTTCTTCTTTTTCTCTGTGTTCTCTGCGTCTCTGCGGTTAATAAAAAAAATCCTTCTTCACAAAACCAACCAACTTATTTGTTAGCGAGTTGGGCTATCGCACTTCCCTCGATTCGGCAAACCCTAATATTTTGCAAAAGGCGCGCTCCCTGCTTTTGGTAAAAAGCAATTCCCGGCGCATTGCCAGTATTAACAGTCCATTCCATACGCCCGCAATTTGTTGACTCAGCAATTTTTGCCAAAGACTTTAACAGTGCTGTACCGACTCCCATACCGCGAAAATGAGATTGCACAAATAAATCATCAAGCCAAAGGCAAGGCTGCGCCAAAAGACTTGAATAGGAAGCATAAAACATCGCAAACCCTACCGCTGTGTCGCCAACTTCCGCCAACAATACTCGCACTAGGGGAGACTCGACAAATAGTGTTTGCTTCAATTTGTCTGCTGTTGCTTGTAAAAGATGTGGAACTCCATCGAATTCTGATTTTTGCGAAATAAAAGCCAGAATTAGTTCCAAATCTACCAGCTCTGCTTCTCTAACTTTGATATCCAAATTAGCCATTGTTTAATTCTCAACTTCGCCTATTAATCACTGTATGAAATATCATCATCAATGTCCAATATATGTTTTGCTAACAACTTATACTTTTAAAGTATCAATCATTGGGACTTATGGAACTTCGGCATTTGCGTTATTTCATTGCAGTTGCAGAGGAACTGAATTTCACTCGTGCAGCCGAAAAACTGCATATTGCCCAACCTCCGCTGAGCCAACAAATCCAGCATTTAGAGGCAGAGTTGGGGTTTCAATTGTTTCGCCGCACCAAGCGGACGGTGCATTTAACGGCTGCGGGACAGGTTTTTTTCGAGGAGGCCGAGAAAATTCTGCAGCAAGTCGATCGAGCAATTCAACTCGGCCGACAAACCAGTCGCGGCGAACTCGGCCAACTAACGATCGGCTTTGTGAGTTCTGCAGCACACAACGTGGTTCCAGCCATTTTGCAGGCGTTTCGCACTCGGTGTCCCGCCGTCACGCTGGAACTGCACGAACTGACGACAAACGAACAGTTGCAGCGGCTGCGGTTCGGGCAAATTGATATCGGCTTCGTGCGTCCTCCGGTTGAGGAAGAGGGGATAAATTCTGAAATCGTTTTTCGAGAACCGCTGATCGTGGCACTGCCAGAAACGCATCCGGCGGCCGATCGCACACATCTTGAATTACGCGAACTCTCTACCGAACCCTTTATTTTATTTCCGCGATCCCAGGCTCCGGGATTGTACGATGCGATCGTCAGTCTTTGTCAGCAAGCAGGTTTCAGCCCTCGCGCAGCTCAAGAAGCAATTCAAATGCAAACCATTGTGAGTCTGGTAGCCGCCGAGATGGGAGTGGCGATCGTCCCGGCGTCGATGCAAAATTTCCAGCGCAGCGGGGTTGTTTACAAATCTTTACCAGAATCAACCTGCATTGTGGCGATCGCTCTAATTTGGCGCAGCGATCCAACGGCCGCGGTGCAGCGGTTTTTGGAAGTCGCCAGACAAATCAGCTGATTTGAGATTTGAGATTGTAAATTTTAGATTGACTGGTAATTTGACAAAGTTATCAAAACTCAAAGATTTTCTGTGCAACAACACCCGTAGAATGATTAATTGATGCTCGGAGTTCGAGCAACTACTGCCGTAAAAGTCGGCACGATCCGACCTGAACGGCTCACAATATCCCACATAATTATTCAGTACAAGAGAGCAAGGGATGGTATTGGCAACAGAAATGGGTTCGTCCCAACCGGAATCCTCTTTCGATTTATCTACCTATCTAGTCAAGCGAAAAGAGGCGATCGAGGAAGCTCTCGACAGTGCACTCCCGGTCATCTACCCAGAGAAAATTTACGAAGCAATGCGCTACTCGCTGCTAGCGGGGGGCAAGCGCCTGCGTCCGATCCTGTGTCTGGCTAGCTGCGAACTGGCCGGCGGCACTACATCTATGGCAATGCCCACAGCTTGCGCTTTGGAAATGATCCACACCATGTCGCTGATCCACGACGATTTGCCGGCAATGGACAATGACGACTACCGGCGCGGCAAACTGACGAACCACAAAGTCTACGGCGAGGATATCGCCATTTTGGCGGGCGATGGTTTGCTGACCTATGCTTTTGAATTTATCGCCACTAAAACTCAGAACGTACCCCCCCAGCAGGTGTTGCAGACGATCGCCCATTTAGCGCGGGCATCGGGTGCTGCTGGACTCGTAGGCGGTCAGGTGGTTGATTTGGAATCGGAAGGAAAGACAGATGTTTCTCTGGAAACTTTGAATTACATTCACGCTCACAAAACAGGCGCGCTGTTAGAGGCTTGCGTAGTTTGTGGGGCAATTCTGGCTGGGGCCTCGGGTGCAGATTTGCAGCGGCTGTCTCGTTTTGCTCAAAATATTGGGCTGGCTTTCCAGATCATTGACGACATTTTGGATATTACTGCTACCCAAGAAGAACTGGGCAAAACTGCTGGCAAGGATGTTCAAGCAGGGAAAGTCACTTATCCGAGTTTGTGGGGAATTGAGGAGTCTCGGCGCCAAGCTTCGCAGCTTGTTGCTGATGCTAAGGCTCAATTGGCAGTGTTTGGGAGCAAAGCTCTACCGCTGCTGGCGATCGCCGATTTTATTACCAGCCGCAGTAACTAGAAATACCAAACACTATGCAGGAAATTAGCAGCAGCGTCTTAAACAATCATGTACTGGTGGTTGCTTTGCTCGCTTGTCTGGCGGCTCAGATCATGAAGCTGCCGATCGAGTTGGTCAAAAATCGCAAGTTTAATCTTCAGTATTTGGTAACAACGGGGGGAATGCCCAGCGCTCACTCGTCTTTTGTGGGCGCTTTGGCTGCTGGAGTGGGGCAAACGATGGGATGGGAAAGTCCGGACTTCGCGATCGCTGCGATCTTTGCAATTATTGTCATGTACGACGCAGCAGGCGTCCGCCAAGCAGCAGGCAAGCAAGCTCGCATCCTCAACCAAATTATTGACGAGTTTTTTGAGGAAGATCACAACCTTAATGAGGCTCGCTTGAAAGAGTTGCTGGGACACACTCCTTTTCAAGTGCTTGTCGGTTTGGGGCTGGGAATCACTATTGCTTGGATCGCAGGGCCTGCATATTAAGTTTTAAGTACGGAGTAAATTTGGGGCCGTGGTGTTTTTTGACGAGTTGGAGGTAAAAGTTGGTGGCGGGGATTAATAGTTCGGCAACTCATCCGTCTCTAGCTCAGAAAAGCACCCGAACTTTTTGGAAGTTTCTGGCAATGCCTATTCCCTAATTAAGCACTTCAAAAAGTTCAAAAAGTTTTTTCACTTCCCACTCCTTGGAATTGTTTTGCTATGCTCCAAAGACTATATGTACACAACTTCAGATGCCTAGAAAACTTTGAACTGCCCATAAAGGGGATGCCATCTGCTCTCTTGATTGGAAAAAATGGTGCAGGTAAATCAACTACTGCCTCTGCATTAGAAGTCCTTCAAAAGATTTGTCGAGGCATCAATAGAATGCGCGACCTTGAAAAACTTAACCTTATTAGCTCGAAAGATTTCGCTCGTGGAAGGTCTGATGTTCCGATCCGGTTTGAAATAGAAGTAATACTCGAAGATAAATTATACAAATATGTCCTTGCCTTAGATTTACCAGAAAAATTTAGAGAGCTTCGAGTTTTTGAAGAGCAACTGCTAGTTGCAGGAGATCCAATTTACTCTCGAAAAGAAGCCCAAGTCACTCTTCACACCACCTCCCCAAATCGTGAAGCTCAGTTTCGGGTAGATTGGCATCTTGTTGCCCTGCCAGTAATTCAGGAGCAATCTGAGACTGATCCGCTTCATATTTTCAAGACTTGGCTGGCTCGCACGATCATTTTAGCCCCGATTCCCAGCTTGATGACTGGAGACTCAAACGGTGAAACTTTGGAGCCAAAGCGAGATGGTTCAAACTTTGGGGAGTGGGTTTCCGGCTTACTGAGTCGCTATCCTGCTGCCTACACACAGGTTGATAAATATCTCCGAGAAGTCATGCCTGACATTCAGGATTTTCTGAATGAACTAATCGGCAAAGACTCGAAAAGCATGATGGTTCGGTTTGAAGCAAATAATGCGAATCTGAGTATTGAATTTAATGACTTATCTGACGGGGAGAAATGCTTTTTTCTTTGCGCTGTTGTCTTGGCTGCAAACAAATTTTATGGCCCCCTTTTTTGCTTCTGGGACGAGCCAGATAACTATCTATCCTTATCGGAGGTTGGACATTTTGTAATGTCTCTGCGACGCTCATTTAAAAATAGCGGTCAAATCTTAGTGACATCGCATAATCCTGAAGCAATCCGCAAGTTTTCAAATGAAAATACCTTTGTATTAGATCGCAAAAGCCACTTAGAGCCCACTTTAGTCAGACCGCTGAGTGAGGTGTCTGTGAAAGGCGACCTGATAAATGCCTTGATTGGTGGCGACATAGAGCTATGAGTAATAAGTATCAACCGCACATTCATGTGTTGGCGGAAGATGATGCTAATCGCCAGATTGTCAACGGATTTCTTCTGGGGCCAAACCTGAATAACCGTGCTGTTAAAGTCCTGCCACCTGCTGGTGGTTGGAAAAAAGCTGTGGAGGAATTCACGAATAAGTCTGCATCTGAAATGCGACAATTACCACAAAGAATGATGGTTTTGCTCATTGATTTCGATGATGATCAAAATCGGTTGAGTTATGTAGAAAGTCATATTCCCGACGATCTAAAAGCCAGAGTATTCGTGCTGGGAGTGCTATCTGAACCAGAGAATCTAAGGACAGACATCAAAAAGACTTTTGAGGAGATTGGAGAAGCTCTTGCAAAAGATTGTTCTGACAACACAAATGAGTTATGGGAACATCATCTTCTCCAACACAACAAAGGAGAATTAGATCGTATGGCTTCATCTGTAAAACCATTTCTCTTTAAATAAATAGACGCAAAACTCGCGCACGCTACTTAAATGTCAGGTGCGCGACGGCCAATAATTTAGCGGAGTGCGGCTCGCTCAAAAGTCGCGCACCCTAATGACTACTGACCGAATTCTGCTTGCAGCAGGTCATCGTTGTCATCGGCGATCGTGGCGACAATAGTGATAGCACGAGAAATTTCCCCGGTCGAGATTTCCGCCATCGTCCGAGTCGATACTACGGCAACTTGATTATCAACAATAGCAAAATGAGATTCCAAAGTAGACAGCCAATTCATTTCTAGAAGTTTCCGCATTAATTGAGCTTCATTCTTCGCTGGCAACTGCAGTACAAAAGCCCAAACAGTCAAAGTATCATCTTCGGTTTCGCCCGTGAGTTGCACGAACACTTCGACACTGCCGTACTTAAACTTCCAAAGATGTCCGCCAGCTTCACTTTGACCGACCATCACTTTTTGGTCTACAGCCATGCTGGCGATGACAGTTTCAATTTCTTCTGCATAGGTGACGGCTGTGGCTTTTTCGACCTGGGCATCGGCGATCGCGCTTTCACTCGATAGGCTTTCTGCAGAAGCTGTTTGTATGTTCGGCTCGCTGGTAGTCATGATTATATTTAGACGGAAAACTATTCCAATAATCAGTTTACTTGCTAAAGCTTAAAATTATGACTTTAAATAACTGGTTCCCAGGCTAGGCCTGGGAACCAGTATATCTCGCTTGTTTGCGGAGGCAGACGCAAGTTTGACTTGCAGAGCCGTTTCAACCAGGTTCGCGATCGTTTTTAAGCCTTGGGCTTAGTCGCCGCCGGCTTCTTCTCAATGGTATTCAAGCCGTTGAGGAACATGGGCACCAATTTCTCCACAAATGCCTGCGGGTCGCGGTTCCAGGCCCGCTGAGCTACATCGACTCTGGTCATTTGCAGATCCGGGGCCAGCAGGCTTGCGGGCAAGCGTTCCATCAGGTATTGCGGGCGTTCCCACATCGGCATGGTGTTGGCAATATCCACCAGGCGGGTGACGCGGCGGAGTTCTGCCCCCAACATGATATCCATTCCCGATTCAAAAGCTGCTTGTTCGATCGCCACATACTTGCGCTTTGCCTGTTCCACCTTCTGGCGGTGTTCCGGGCTTTTGGCAGCTATGGAGCCGAGCCAGCGGTTGCCCCAGCGGACGTGACCAGCTTCTTCGGGAAAAATCTTTTCGATTGTTTCGCGGATTTTGACGTTTTCTGCGGTTTGGGGAGCCTGTTTGAGGGCGTGGATGTGCGCTGAGAAGTATTCGCAGCCCCGCTTTTCGGTGACATTGATTGCGGCTAAAACTGCAATTATACCGTCATCGAGGTTGCGGTATTGCTCTTTGTTGAGCAGGCGGTCAAATTCGTCAATGTAGGAGATTCCCGGCGGCGTTCCCACATTTTGGCCCAAGTCTACCAGTAAGTCGGTGAGCCACATAGCGTGCCGCGCTTCGTCGGAAATGTGCCGGGAAAGGTCGCGCACGAGTTCTGCCGGGTTCCCGTCGAGCCGTTCGATCACGTCTGTGAGGTCTTTGCAACTGCGCTGTTCGCTGTAGCGGTAGCGGTTGAGGGTGATCAGGTGAATTTCGCGATCGCGCACTACATTAGCTAAAATTTCGCGCGCTCCCATTGCGTTGCGAAGCTTGCGGGGATAGGCAACAGTCATGCTTTTATGTTGTTTTGTAAAGATACTTATATAAGTGTAACGCAGTTTTTCGGCTTCCTAATTCAGGAAGCAAGTTAGAATTTTGTTGTCAATAACCTATTCCCAATGCCATATTCCCTATTCCCGATGCCCTATTCCCAAAGTTGATATCAACTCTCAGTTGATTCTGAAACCAGATCCTCCGAAGCCGACTCTTCTTGAAATTTTCGTGCCTCCTCCACTTCCAGTCTAGCCAGCGTACTCGCGGCATCCGCCAACTGCAAAGCCAGATTCATTCGACCAACTGGGTTTTTCTCCTTCCAAAGGTCTTTTGCCAAGAAATTTACTCGATAGCGGAACATTTTAATTGACTGCGATGGAATAACTTTAGCTGTCATGGTTATAGTCTCTTTTCAACAGTAGCTAGAATGCGAAGCAGTAACCGTTCGGGTTCTAGATAGATAAATGTCAGTATGATTACTTGATCTTCATTGCCGATCGTGACAACCCAGGTAGCAGAGCGCGGTTCAACCCGTTCGTGCCTAACTATTACAGTATATTGTCCTGCTGCCAAGTCATCAAATCCCGCATCTGCCTCCATCAAGGAAACTGTTTCCTCGACTAGAACCCGTCCGTCCCGAGTCAGTAAAGTAATGAAGGCAATGCCGTCAACTGAAGTCATGGCGACGTTATTTTGATTGCGGATCATCACAAAAATATCGGACATCGTTTGGTAATTTCTAATTGCTAATTGCTACTTTATACTGAGAGCAGAATCTCACAAACAAAGGAGCATAAATACGGTGAATCATTTCAAGCTTTTGCTAATTTTGACTATTAGTGCAGCGGTTCTCGGTTTGGGAAAAAGTGGGGCGCTAGCTGCTGTCTTGAATATCTCTGAGACAGAGCCTGGTTTGAAGCTTCACGGCGTGCGGGTTGCTCAAAGGGACGATCGCAATTTAACCAACTCAAAAGGTACATTAAAAGAAGGTAGTGCCATCTCTATCGATCCTGATGAAGTTACGGGCATACCAAAAGCTGAGGCGCGACAGCGTTTCATTTTGAATAAGATATATCGGGTTCAAGAAGGCACTACCGCTGATGATTTGTTTATTGTTGATGAGAAAGCAACTAAATGGGCTGTAGAGGATGTCTCTGAGGCTACAATGGGCCCTACTACTAACAGCGTTGCCCAGATAGTGTCGGGTAACGGGAGAGTCTGGGCGTTGATCCAGAAGTTCTAAACTTCAAAAAAACGCCGCTTTTAAGGGCGGCGTTCTTAATAATTAAAAATCAAAGGTTAAAAATGGTATAATTACCAGTTTTAACTTTTAATTTTTAATTATTAATTTTCTAACAGTCGTAGTAGAGAGCAAACTCGTAGGGGTGAGGACGCAGCCGCATTGGGTTGACTTCATTGTCGAGTTTGTAGGAAATCCAGGTTTGGATGAAGTCTTCGGTAAATACGCCTGTTTCAGTTAAGAAACTGTGGTCTTTTTCTAAAGCTTCTAAAGCGCCTTCCAAGGAACCGGGAGTTGAAGGAATTTTGCTCAATTCTTCAGGGGAAAGGTCGTAGATATCTACGTCCAAAGGTTCGCCCGGATCGATTTGATTCTTGATGCCGTCAATGCCGGCGCACAGCATGGCTGCAAATGCTAAATAGGGGTTGGATGTGGCATCGGGACAGCGGAATTCTAACCGCTTGGCTTTGGGGTTGGTTCCAGACAACGGAATCCGCACTGATGCCGATCGATTTCCTTGAGAGTAAGCTAAGTTTACAGGCGCTTCAAAGCCCGGAACTAAACGCTTGTAGGAATTGGTCGTGGGGTTGGTGATTGCCAAAAGTGCCGGTGCGTGCTTGAGAATGCCGCCGATGTAATGCAGTCCCATTTGACTGAAACCTGCATATTGATCGCCTGCAAATAGAGGTTGGCCGTCTTTCCAAATCGACTGGTGAACGTGCATCCCTGAACCGTTGTCGTTAAACAGCGGTTTGGGCATGAAGGTGATGGTTTTGCCGTATTTTTTGCCGACGTTTTTGATGACGTATTTGTAAGTCAGCAAGTAGTCGGCGGCTTGTACTAAAGTTGCAAAGCGGAAACCGAGTTCGCATTGACCGCCGGTGGCGACTTCGTGGTGGTGTTTTTCGATGGGTACGCCGCATTTTGCCATTGTCAGCAGCATTTCCGTTCTCATGTCTTGAGAGGTATCGGTTGGTGCTACTGGGAAATAACCTTCTTTGTAACGCGGTTTGTAGCCGAGGTTGCCGCCTGCTTCTTCTTTGCCGGAATTCCAGCGACCTTCGATCGAATCTACGTAATAGTAGCCGGAATTTTGGGTTTGGTCGAAGCGAACGTCGTCAAAAATAAAGAATTCTGCTTCCGGGCCAAAGAATGCTGTATCGCCGAGACCGGTCGAAAGCAAGTAGTCTATGGCTTTTTGGGCAATGGTGCGGGGACAGCGACTGTACGGTTCGCCCGTGCGGGGTTCTTTGATGCTGCAAATGAAGCTGATGGTCGGTTCTGCCATGAACGGGTCCATCCAAGCGGTGGTCGGATCGATGACCATCGTCATGTCAGATTCGTTGATGGCTTTCCAGCCCCTAATGCTGGAACCGTCGAAGGGTACGCCGTCTGTGAATGAGGTTTCGTCGATTTGGTCGTGGAACAGGGAAAGGTGCTGCCAGATCCCCGGCATATCGATGAACTTTAGGTCAACGATCTGGATTTTATTTTCTTTTATGTAATTTAAGGCTTCTTGGGGCGTCTGGAACATGACTTACTCCTCATATTGGTTGTGTCTTAGCGATCGGCCGATTTCAGACTGTTTGGGCGATCGTAGGCCTTCAGTATCCACTATTTTGTATCTATGGCTACAAAATTTTGAAATAGGGGCCCAGTGTGGCCGGGCAGTTTGAGATTCTTGCCCTGTGGATTTTTCGGCTGAAGATACAAGGCAAACGGGTGAATTTTACGACCGTTTGCCGGGGATAGACTACAGAGATTGAAAATCCCATCTCAAATCTTAATCAAACGCCGATTTGTAGTAGTCTACAATAGGCGGTCTGTCTCAGATAGCAAAGTATTGATAAAGATTTTTGGGAGAGAAACTTATGCGCGATGCAGTGACGAGCCTGATTGAAAATTATGATGTTGCTGGTAGGTATTTAGACCGGGATGGTATCGATCGGTTGAGATCTTATTTTGCAACGGGCACGGCACGGGTACAGGCGGCGGCTGCGATTAACAGCAATGCTGCGGCAATTGTCAAGCAAGCTGGTATCCAGCTATTTGCTGAACAGCCGGAACTGATCCGTCCCGGGGGAAATGCCTACACGACTCGTCGCTACGCGGCTTGTCTGCGGGATATGGACTACTACTTGCGCTATGCTACTTACGCCCTGGTGGCTGGAAGTACCGACGTGCTGGACGAGCGCGTGCTGCAAGGTTTGCGAGAAACTTACAATTCTCTAAGCGTTCCCATTGGCCCGACGGTGATGGGGATTAGCATTATGAAGGAGATGGTTAAGGCTCAGGTGCAAGCTGCTGGCTTGTCTGTGGGGCCTTTTTTGGATCAGCCTTTTGATTACATGATTCGCGAATTGAGCGAACAAGATATTTAAGTCAATTTGGTAGTTCTTTTAGCAGCAAATTGCACTTGTGGCTGGCAGTTAGCAGCAGTTATATCGATCGCTTTTTTTGGCATCACCGCCTCCAAGCGATCTTTTTTTATGGGTTATACCCTTTTAGATTAAAGATTTTAGATTAAAATTTTTAATTTAAAATTTTTAATTTAAAAATTTGAATAATTGGGAATGACTGATGAATTAACGGTTTGGAGCTTCCCTATAATTGCATTCTTGTTTGAAACTGGTGTTAAAAATCGTCAACACATCCCCAGACGAGGCATTTGTCTAGGGGATTTTTGGTTTGATGCAAATCGACTTGTTCGGCGGTTGTTGCTTCTACTTCGCCGTTGGGGTAAAGAATGTGGATGATGTCACCGCTGACGAAGGCGAGGGGATTTTCTTGACAATTGCCCGCATTTCTGATAGGAAAGTTAAGTGTTTTCATGCTTGATCGCCCTGACGGTATTTGTAGCGCTTTTAGCTGCATATAAATCATCCGCTAGTCACAAAAATTATTGTGTGATTCTATGAATGTTTATCTGTGATCCAACTACACACTCAGAGCGATCTCAGTCACATAATGTGAGGTGGGGCGATCGCCCCGCGACAATCGCAAAACCAAAATAATCGCCAAAAATTAGCAGTCGGGCTTGTGCGTAAGTGCTAATCTGGTACTGTTCTTAACCCTATCCGTACAGATTAAAAACCTTGGCTAAACAGCGACTAGACACTTTATTGGTCAGCCTAGATTTGTGCAGTTCCAGACAGCAAGCTCAGGCCTTGATTCGGACTGGGAAAGTCTCCATCAACCAACAGGTAGTTGACAAACCGGGCACTGAGGTGGATATTGCAGCAAAAATTCAGATTAAAGAGCGATCGCGCTATGTTTCCAGAGGCGGCGACAAATTAGCCAAAGCTTTAGAAGTTTTTGCGATTCCCGTTGCAGGCAGAATTTGTCTCGACGGCGGCATCTCCACAGGGGGTTTTACCGACTGTCTGCTGCAAGCCGGCGCCGCGCTAGTGTATGGCGTAGATGTTGGCTACGGTCAAGCAGATTGGGGCTTGCGTAACGATCCGAGGGTAATTTTGAAAGAACGCACCAATTTGCGGTACATGACTGCTACGGAGCTTTACGGCGACTCTGCGCCAGCAGATTTGGCGGTAGTAGATGTGTCGTTTATTTCCCTGGATAAGATTTTACCGGCGCTGTGGGAATTGTTGGTACCACCGCGAGAAGCGGTGTTGTTGGTAAAGCCGCAGTTTGAGGTAGGGCGCGAGAGAGTCGGGAAAAAAGGCGTAGTGCGAGACTCAGCAACTCAAGCTGATGCGATTTTTCAAGTGTGGAAGGCAGCCACAGCTTTAGGATGGCACGAACGCGGTTTAACGTGGTCGCCTTTACTTGGCCCGGCCGGTAATATCGAGTATCTTTTATGGTTGGGGATCGATCGCGAACTGGAATCAGACCAGAGGGCGATCGAAGAGGATGTTGTGAAGGAACGGATCGCACAAGTCACCAAAGCGGCGGCGCGGGAACTTGTCGATCGATTATAGATTGTAGATTTTAGATTTTAGATTGATTTCTATATCTCAAGCTAATCAATTTTAAAAGTCTAATTTGGAACTTCAGATTAATCTAAAATTTCAAGTTGTTTTGTCAATCGGACTCCTCAACTTTCACAAGAGTGAATAATTCCATGCAATCATTCAAACAAGCCGGCTCAATTTTACTGTACGTTCTAGGTGGCATCGGGTATGTAGCAATTGTAGCTACTATTGTAGGCGTTTCAATTCTCATCAAGTGGGCCGCTCTGCTACTAGCAGACAAATTATTATATACAATTCTGATTATCGGCGATTTGTTGAGGGGTATCGAAATTATTGAACTATTAAATATATTGGTATTTGCGTTTATTGGTATGGGAGTGGGTGTGGCGACAAGGCTTCTACACCCTAAATACGGTCGCAAAATTAGTGCTGCTTTGTTAATAGTTATAGTTCCCTTAGTTTTCATGATTACGCCAGCCATTCGATATAATTCTTGGCTGGACAAAGTGGAAGAATCGGATAAATTATCGCCTCCCCAAACTGCTACCTTAACTAACTCATTTTTGAATAGAAAAGTAGGATTGCCTGGTTTTATCGGTTATTACGTATATACTGGTCAGTTTCCGGTTATTCCGACGAAACAATCGGAGATGAAAGACCTCGACAGTTTTGAAAAAAAAGTTAATTCCAGATTTGTACAGTTCACAGGTATTGCTCCGACTATTGTTTCTTGGTCAATGCGGGTTTGTTTTTGGCTGATTAGAATATTTTACTTTTCTATAGCGGTTATTGCAACGATTGCTCATTTTAGGGAAGGTGTGAGAATCGCCAGACGGTAATACGATTTTCGATTTTCGATTAAAGAATTGGGAATCACTGATGAAAATCGTGGTTGGGAACACGGGCATAAAGTTGCATTATTTTTTGACAATTGTATAAGAATAAAAGCAGTAGGGTGCGTCAGATTCTAGCTCTTCGATTATTAAGAAGTAACCCTCTGCTGACGCACCCTAGTCAACTGCGATTTTTAGGGCTGAACAATCAGTTGACCAATTTTTATCAAGACTTGAAGAACCGTATAAAGTTCGTTCATTAGAGGAACAGGTGAAAATATTCTTGATAAGTCATATTTAGGCGGATTCTGAAAGTCTAGCTTGACGAATACAATTTCACTGCCATTTGTCATCGCAGCAAAACTCGGTCTATCCTTGCGGGGATTGGCGGTCATGTATGCTAGTGTTTGGGGAAGTGCAGACATTACTGAAATGGTGGTGCGCATCGACTCTAAGAGTGTCACCCACAACTGATTTTGCATCACTAAAACATCAATCCGTCCCTTGAGAGTTTCTACTTCATCCTCCTCGTCATCTAAAACAATTTGTACAGATTTTTCAGCCATCATTTTAAACGGTGGATCGTAAAAACCCGCTCGTTCCAATAGAGGCGAACCCATGATTAGCGTAACGGTTCCTTCTGTAAGGCTTCCATCATTTAAATGATAAAGATATCGCCGCCGAATTAAATTGAGAGCGGCTTTATCGACTTCTGTAATTTCGGGTAAATCTGCATACCATTCTGGGAAAAATCCCTCGGATTCAGTTCGCGTAAGATTGAATCGAGATTCAACATCTGCTAAAGTTTGAATAATTTCAGTAATAGCTGTTGTTTGTGTCATATTTTAAACTCTTGCTGCAAGCGATCGATAATTGTATTACGCTCGATGGTGGCGAGAATTTCTTGAATTACCGTATCTTGTCCCAGGGGGCCCCAGGTGCAGCCTTTTTCTAAATAAACTTGGGCGGCGCGACCGACAGCGTAGGTTCCGTAAGCTGCTAAACTAGCTTGAGTGACAGCAACTCCCGCAAAAGTAGAAAAGCCGATGTGCGGGGCCGCTGCGGCCGCAGTTTTGCCAAATCCCAAGAGAAAACTGCTGCCCAATTCTCCCAAAAGTACGCCACCAGCGCTGGAGAAAATAGTTTGCCAAAGTTTCCCCGCTTCGTAACCAGTCATGGGTAAGCCGTAAAGTCTGGATAAAGAGCGAATTAAGGCTAAATCTGCGACAGTTGCGCCCATTACATCTAAGAATGCCACGGGATTTAAACCCACAGCCAAAGCTTTATATTTTGCAAATTGCCAGATTAAATCTTCGGCTTCTGCTTGTCGCAATTTGAGAACTTGACGGGCAATATTTGCTTCGGCATCTCTAGCTTCAACTAAAGCATTTAGAGCGAGGAGCGATCGACCTTCTCTGTTAAGAATTGTGAGAATTTTATGTTTGAGTTCGTCTATCTGCGCGGGCGGCGACTCCCATTCGTTAGTTACTCTTCCGTCGGACCATTCCACCCGCACTTGCACCGGCGCGGGTTCGGCGGCTACCATGACTATTTCTAAAGATTTGGCAGTTTTAAGCGGCGATTGTGCTGTAGATTTATCGGAGGAGTTGTTTGGGCGATCGGACATTTCGGGATCTGTTTCCTCTGTTACCGTAGCGGCTGCTAACTGTTCTGAATTTCCCAGCGCTTGCAAACTTTGGTAAATAGCTTTTCTGTCTAATTCTGGATAAAGGTCAATTTTATTAAAAACTAAAATCAGCGGTTTTTGAGCTGTTTGCAATTCGCACAGTGCTTGATATTCCGTCCGGGTGATATCGCCTGCAACGACAAACAGAATTAAGTCTGCTTGGCGAGTTACTTGTTTCGCCATTTCGCCGCGCACTTCGCCGCCAACCTCGTCAAGTCCGGGAGTATCAATTAATTCTACTTGGATTTTTTCTTTGTCTTCTGTGGTGGGAAGATAAGGAATCGTCCAACGCACGGAACGCGGCCACTGAGTCACGCCGTTGAGAGGGCCTGTTTGCAGAATTTTTTGACCTAAAAGCGCGTTTAATACGGCTGATTTGCCACGGCTGACTAGGCCAAAAGTAGCAATGCGAATGACGTTGTAGTCGAGTTTTTCTGAGGTGGAAGTTAAGATATCTAACTGCTTTTGCAGCGTTGCTTCTAATTCTGTATTATTCGAGTTTTTTTTGCCTTGGCGCAGGTGGGAATAGCGCGCCAGGGATTCGCGCAAACTGGCACGGGCTAGGGATAAGCGATTTTCTTGAGGGGAATTGTCAGCCATTGGCGATCGGCTTTTTTAAGCAGGTATAATTTAGCGTTGAATTATAAATCCTATTTCTTATTTTAATACAATTTTTTATAAATTTATAACTTTTTATTTGGGAATTAGGTAGGGATACGGCACTGCCGTGTCCTGATGGATATTTTGGGCTAGCGACGGGATTTAATATCAGATATCCTAGGCGATCGACCAAATTTAATATCGGATGCTGGACTAATTTTAATGGGCCGCTGAATTAACGGTTTCTTAATCGGCTGGGGCTAGGACACGGCACTGCCGTGTCCCTACGGATATCATGGGCGATCGACCGAATTTAACATCAGATGCTGGACTACTTCTAATTGACCGCCGACTTAACGGTTTCGGGCCCAGATACCTGAGATGAAAGGCGACTCGCCACTTGGTTGACGAAAGATTGCAAGAAGGAAACTTGCTGATTTTGGGTAAATACTGCTTGCAAAGTTTTAGTCAAGTGGTCGAGATTGAAAATGCCTTTGGCAGCATTTTCCAATTCTTGACTTTGGAAATATTCAATTAAACTCAGTCCTGCTATTCTGGTAAAATAGGCTGCACTAATTCCCTGCACCGCGCCTCCGGCTACATAGGTGACGGCATTGCTTTTCAGCAATCCAGTAATAGTTTGGGTAGACAGTTCTACTAATCCCAATTTGAACATTTGATTAGCCAAAGTACCCGCTACTGTCTTAGCTTGGTCTAAGGAAAACTGTTGTTGGTAGATAGCGCCGAGATCGATTACGAGTTGGGTACTGATGGCGGTTGTTGCTAGCAAGTCTAAAGCCGGAACCGGATTAGCAAACACGGTGGCGGCGGCGATGTACTGATATTGTTCGATAATCGGAATTGCCCGATCGCGCCTGACTGCATTTAAGAAGGTTTTCGCCTCTAACTTGATACTTGCAGCCTCGCGCACTGCACTCGCCCAGACCAACTGTTGCCGTTCTTCCGTTAAGATTTTAGTCAATCTTTCCGTCAGCGCGTCGAGTTGAGAGACTTGATTTTCGATCCGTTCTTTAAATGTGCCGTCCGCTTGGTGCTGGCGCACTTTAATAGAATTGGGAGAAGCTGCGATCGCAATTATATCTTCGGTTCCCAATATTCCTTGCATTTTCTGCTGCAAAGAGTGCAAAACCTGCGACTGCTGTTCTGGCAAATATTGGTCTAGTTTGTTCCAGACTAGCAGCACGCGCTGACCTGCGGCAGCTAGCTGAGATAATGTTTGAAATTCGGAATCTGTGATGTCGCCCGCTGTCACAAACAGCACTAAATCACCGCCGATTTTGGCATCGGCATTTGTATTAGCAAACAGCGGTGATGTGTCTTGTAAACTAAGCTTTTGCGGGTGTTGAGATGCCCAATTAGAATTTAAAACTTGAATTAAGGCAGTTTTGCCCACAGCTTTGCCGCCAGTTACGGTAATCCGCAAATCTTGTCTGTCTAATTCAGCTCTGAGCCGATCGAGCTTTGCTGTTAGATTAGCAGGATCGGCGGAGTTTTGAGCTTCTGAAGCCAGCAATTTAATGGCGGCTTCGGAAGTCGCGATCGCTTTTTCGGCTGCTTCCCGGTTCGCCAAGGGTTCCGGGAGTGCGAGTTCGAGTTTGGGGGATTGTTGTTTCCACCACCAATACCCCGCACCGGCAGCCGCCAAGCCGATGAGTGCCGTTTCGCCCATTTCTGAACCCGAATGCTGTAGAGTTTCCAGCAGCCACAGCGCTGCTGAAAGTCCTATTCCGCCTATTAAAATCGGTCGCCGCAAGTTAAGTGTCATTTTTTCCTTCCTGTGGGTATTGTCACCAAGCTTAACCTTCGCGGGCTTGGCCTCCCTCCCTATCTCCATCGTACCTCTGCGGCATCCAAACTGGCAGGCGGGCGATCCGACTTGGGAGCATCCCACTTTGGCGATCAGTATAAATACTCAGGCAATTGTCTGGCTAAGCTGATGGCATAATAGAAAGCAG